>JASLGB010000206.1 GCA_030150315.1 Dokdonella sp.
GGTTCCCGTCGACGACGCGATGCGCCGCCTCATCCACGAAGGCGCGTCGGAAGCCGAGCTGGAACGCCACGCGCGAACGCGCTCCGCCTCGATCCTCGCCGATGGCTGGCGCAAGTGCGTCGCCGGCATCACCTCGACCGAGGAAGTGCTGCGCGTGACGCGGGAGGACTGAGCCGGCATTCGGGCCTGTCTCGCGCTGGCAGCGAAAGACAGGCGATGCGGTGTGACTGTGGAGCGGCCGGAGTCCGCATGCGGGCGTTTGGCAGTGCGCGGCACGACCCTGGACGTGCAGTGGCTGACGGTTCTGCACACGGCCAGCGGAAGTCGATTCGAGAGCGTCGCGGGCAAAGCGGGATAGTCGCTGTCGCGGCGTTGCCTTACATTCGACTTCTTTCGTCGACGTTGGACAGTTCACCGGCATGCCCGCCTTTGCCTACCAGGCCCTCGACACCAGTGGCAAGACCCGGCGCGGTGTGCTGCAGGGTGACACCGCGCGTGCCGTGCGCGGTGCGCTGCGCGAGCGCGGACTGAATCCGCTCAGCGTCGAGGAAGTGCGCGAAGGCGCGCAGCACGGCGGAGGACTGTTTGCGCGGCGCGGAATCGGCGCGGTGGAGCTGGCCCTGCTGACGCGGCAGCTGGCGACCCTGACCGACGCCGGCCTGCCAATCGACGAGGCGCTGGCGGCCTTGTCGGAGCAGGCCGAGAACGAGCGTCAGCGCGCGATGACGATGAGTCTGCGCGCGCGCGTGATGGAAGGCGCCAGCCTTGCGCAGGCGCTCGGCGAGTTTCCGGAAAGTTTTCCCGACATCTTCTGCGCCACGGTGGCGGCCGGTGAGCAGTCCGGTCGACTCGGTGCCGTATTGGACAAGCTCGCCGACTACGCCGAAGCACGCGATGCGCTGAAGCAGAAGATGCTCGCCGCACTGGCGTATCCGTTGCTGCTGACGCTGGTGGCAATCGCGGTTGTTTCCGGTTTGCTGGCGTGGGTCGTGCCGCAGATCGTCGGCGTATTCCAGAACCTGCACCAGGGCTTGCCGATGGCAACGCGCGTGCTCATCGCGTTGTCGGATTTCCTGCGTGCCTGGGGCTGGCTGATCCTGCTGGCGCTGGTCGGTTGCGCGGTCGCCGCGTCCTTCGCCCTGCGCAGCGAGGCCGTGCGTTATCGCTGGCACGCATTCCTGCTGCGTTTGCCGCTGGTCGGACGATTGCTGCGTGCGGCCAATACGGCGCGCGCCACGCGCACGCTGGCCCTGCTCGCGGGCAGTGCGGTGCCGTTGCTGGAGTCTCTGGGCATTGCCGCGCGGGTGGTGCCGAACCTGCCGATGCGCGAAGCCCTGCGCCAGGCGGCATACAAGGTGCGCGAAGGCGCGGCGTTTTCACGCGCGCTCGGCGAAAGCGGGCAGTTTCCGCCGGTCGTGTTGCGACTGATTGCCAGCGGCGAACGCTCCGGCGAATTGCCGCGCATGCTGGACGAGGCGGCCGCGCAGCAGCAGCGCGAACTCGACCGCTGGCTGACCGCGTTGACCTCGGTGCTCGGCCCGGCGGTGATCCTCGCCGTCGGCGCGATGGTGCTGTTCATCGTGCTGGCGATCCTGCTGCCGATCTTCAATCTCAACCAGATGGTGAAGTAGGACGAGGGCGCCATGGATCGGAGCGCGCGCGGATGCGGCGCCCGGCATGCAGCAAATTCCACCTTGCCTGCGCTCGGATGCGTGAGGCAGCCTCTACAATCGGCCCGTCTCGCTGTTCCCGATTCCGAATATCCGCTTCCGGCTGCTTTGCATGATCCGCTTTGAACATGATCCGTTTTGAAAACGTCGCCAAACGCTACGCCTCGGAGCAGGACGCGCTGACCGACCTCAATTTCGAGATCGGCGCCGGCGAGGTGGTGTTCGTGACCGGGCATTCCGGCGCGGGCAAGAGCACGCTGCTGAAGCTGATCGCGATGGTGGAACGACCGACCCGCGGGCAGGTGACCATCGACGATACGCCGCTCGCGCGCGTGCGCCGCGGTGGCGTCGCGCAGATCCGGCGCCGCATCGGCATGGTGTTCCAGGACCATCGCCTGCTGATGGATCGCACCATCTACGACAACGTCGCGCTGCCGCTGCTAATTGCCGGAACCGAGCGTGACGAGATCGGCAAGCGCGTGCGTGCGGCGCTGGACAAGGTCGGCCTGCTCGCGCGCGAACGCGCCTTTCCGGCGGCGCTGTCGGCCGGTGAACAACAGCGCGTCGGCATCGCGCGCGCGATCGTCGGCAAGCCGCCGATCATCATCGCCGACGAACCGACCGGAAACCTCGATCCGCAACTGTCGGTCGAAATCATGGGCCTGTTCGCCGAGTTCGGTCAGGTCGGCACCGCCGTGCTCATCGCCAGCCACGACCTGATGCTGATCCGGCGCCTCGGCAAGCGCGTGCTGGTGCTCGATCACGGCCGCCTGATCGATGACTTCCGGCCGCAGGTGCGCGCATGAGCCGGCAGGCAGAGCGCAACGTGCGGCGCGCGGCGCCGCCGGCACCGAAGGCGCCCAAGGCCGAACCACGACGCGTGCGCGTGCCGCTGCGCGCGCGTGCGCGCGGCTGGCGCGACCAGCATCTGTACAGCTTCTTCTCCAGCCTCGGTCGACTGGCGGCGCGGCCGGTGGCCAATACCCTGACGATCTTCGTGCTCGGCTTCGCGCTGGCACTGCCCTTGCTCTTCTTCCTCGTGTTCGACAACGCGCGCGATCTGTCCGACGGGTTGCGTGAGGCGCGCGAGATCACGGCGTTCCTGAAACCGTCGACGGATGCCAAGGCCGCCGAGGCGCTGGCCGCTGAGTTGCGCCAGCGCGATGACGTCGCCGCGGCCGAGGCACGCACGCCGGAGCAGAGCCTGGCCGAGTTCCGCCAGTTGTCGGGCTTCGGCGAGGCGCTGGACGCGCTCGGCGGCAATCCCCTGCCGGGCCTGCTGGTGGTCACGCCGGCCGCAGCGGCCGGGCTGGAGCAGCCACCGGTGCTGGAGGCATTGCGTTCGGATGCGCGAGTGGACATGGTGCAGTACGACGCCGCGTGGCGACGTAAACTTTCCAACATTCTCCACTTTGGCGAGCGCATGGTCGCAGTGGTCGCGGTGCTGTTGGCGCTGGCAACCCTGCTGGTCATCGGCAATACGGTACGCATGGACATTCAGGCGCGCAGCGCGGAAATCTCGGTGATGCAACTGATTGGCGCGAGCGACGGCTTCGTCCGGCGCCCGTTCCTGTACGCCGGCTTCTGGTACGGCCTGCTGGGCGCGTTGTGCGCGTTGGCCATCGCGTTCGGCGTGGAGATCGCGCTGGCGATGCCGGCGCAGCGCCTGATGGAAGGTTACGGCGGACGCTTCAGCCTGCATGGCATCGATGCACTCACCGCGCTGGTCGTGGTCGCCGGCAGCGCCGTGCTCGGCTGGTTCGGCGCATGGCTGGTCACGGCTCGCCACCTTGCTGCGGGAAGGCCGCAGGCATGAGCGACGCCCCGCAGCTGACGCGGCACATCGCCAGCGACAACCCGCGCGTCCTGGTGGTGGACGGTTCCAGGGTCGTGCGGCAGTTGATCGAGCGCGTGCTAAAGGCGGAGCTCCCCGACGCGACGGTGATCGGTTGTGGCAGCGGCGAGGAAGCGCGTCGCGTGGTCGACGAGGGCGTTCTCGACCTCGTCACGACGTCCTTGCGCCTGCCCGACATGGATGGGCTGGAGCTGGCGCGAATGGTGCGCCAGAGCGGTGCCCAGGCCTATATCCCGATCGTGGTCGTTTCCGGCGACTTCCGAGAGCACCTTGTCGCACGGCGCCTGTCCGACGACGTGACCGACTATTTCGACAAG
>JASLGB010000306.1 GCA_030150315.1 Dokdonella sp.
CGTCGTCGGCGGGGTGCCCGGGAATGCGCCGGGGCGGCTGCGCCTTGTCCATCGCGTAGCCCGGATTGGACAGTGGCGCGACGGACCGGTCGTGCGTCGGTGAAGGCCGCCACGGATTCGCCCGGCGTGGCGAACTCGATCATTCCGTCCGCGGCGTTCGGAGTGGGTGATGGCAGTGGCCGCCGGAACACCGGTGCGTTCGCTCAGGGCATTCCCATTTGCGCGGCCAGATGCTCCGCGCCGACGCGGTGGACGTGCGTCGGAAACAGCCGCTCACGCAACAGCGGCAGTGCTTCGACCAGCTGAATACGAGCGTCGTCGCGGCGGCCGAGGGCGAAGTAGGCAGAGGCGAGATCCGCGCGTGCCTTGGCGACCTCGACGCTTGCGTCACGATTGCGTTGCAGATGCGCCAGCGCCCGCTGGAACTGCTGCTCGGCTCGGGAAGGTTCGCCGCGAGCCATGGCGAGCGCGCCATGCTGGAGCATCACCTGTCCGAACGTGACATGGCTTTCCGGCAACAGGCTGGAAAGCCCGGATTCGGCTTCGCGCAGATGGGTTTCGGCGGTTTCGAAGCGTTTGGCCAGACGTTCGGCGATCGACAGTTGCAGGGTGCATACAACGTACTCGAACGAGTCGCTGCCATCGAGCTTCCGCGATTGCTCGCGCAGTTCGGCCAGCTTCGCCGCCGCGCGTTCCGGGTCACCGGTGAAGGCTTGCATGCGCGCCTGGCCACGCAGGATCACGCGGCGCTCTTCGGTATCGGCAGGCTGGTCGCTGCGATCCATTTCGTCGCCGGCGCTGCGCAACAGCCCGAATGCCCGCTCGTAGTCGCCGGCGCGCTCGTAGGCCGCCGACAGATTGGTGAGCGCGATCGCGCGGAAGCGCGGCCGCGCGTTGGCGGTCGGATCGAGCGTGCGTGCGCGCTCCAGCACTTCGACCGCTTCGCGATAGCGGGTCTGTCGCGACAGGGCGAGGCCGAGGTCGTTGACCAGCGCGAACAGGTCGTAACCGCTCGCGCCGGTCAGGGCTTCCTGTTCCGCGATGGCCGACCGCAACAGGGTTTCGGCGCGCTGCGCATCGCCGCAGTTGGTGTGCGCGAGGCCGAAGGCACGCAGGAAGCGGATGCGCTCGGATGGCGAGATCGTTTCGTCGCTGACATCGGCGGAGCGCGCTTCGCTGCGTTCCAGCGCCTCGCCGCATTCGCCGGAATAGACCAGCATCATGGTGAGCTTGCTGGAAATCGTGCGTTCGAGCGCGAGATCGAGCGCGTGCGCCTGTGGTGCGGGCTGAAGTGCCTGGCGCAGCACGGCCACGGTCTTGGAATGTTCTCCGCGATGGTGGTGGAGTCCAGCGCGAGCGAGCAGGGTGCGCGCCTTCTCGTCGACATCGTCGGGCGCGTGCTGCTGGCGCAGCGCGGCGCTGTGTTCGATTGCGGCGAGCGCGGCATCGTTGCGGCCATTGACGGCTTCGAGGTCGGCGAGGCGGTCGATGTCGAGCGCGAGGGCGAGCGCCTCGCCGCGATTGGCGACCGGAGCATCGCGCGTTCCCTGCGCCAGCAATTCGGCGCCGCTGGTGGTGTGGCCAAGCTCGGCGTACAGGCTGCCGAGCAAGCGTTGCAGGGGTTTGGCTACGGCCGGATCGAGTTCGCGCGCGACCAGCCGCGTGCGCGCATGGTCGAGCAGTTGCTGCACGCTGACCGCTTGGCCAAGTGCGTTGTCGGGCGCGGCGGCGCTGAAGGTATCGACGAGAAAACTCAACGCGGCGCGCGCCCGTTGAGCGTCGCCAGCGGCGGCGATCTCGGCCTGCACCGCACGGCCGCGCTCGTGGTCTAGGCGCCAGACGAACAGGCCGAGCGCGAGGGTCGCGACGAGGCCGCTGGCGACGCCAAGGCGATGGCGGGCGGCGAACTTGCGCAATCGGTACCGGCGCGTCATGCGCGCCGCGCGCACCGGTCGGCCGGCGCGGTAGCGGTCCAGATCGTCACGGAATTCGCCGGCGCTGGCGTAGCGCCGGGCCGGATCGTCGTCACTGGCCTTGGCGAGGATGCCGGCCAGTTCGGCGTCAGCCGGTTTCGCAGTGCCGGCGACCAGTTCGCCGAGCAGCACGCCGAGGCTGTAGAGATCGCTCGCCGTCGTCACCGCGCGTCCGTCGCGTTGTTCGGGGCTGGCGTAGCCGGCGCTGTAAACGCGCGTCGAGCCGGTTTGTGCGCCATCTTCGTCGCTGTCGAGGTCGACCAGTCGCGCGATGCCGAAGTCGAGCAGCTTGACCTGGCCATTGGCATTGACCAGCACATTCGCGGGTTTGATGTCGCGGTGGATGACCAAACGCTGATGCGCCTGCGCGACGGCATCGAGGATGGCGTCGAACAGGGCCAGACGTTCGGGCAGGTGTGGCGCATGGCGCGCGACGTGGTCGAGCAGGGGCAGCCCGTCGATGTATTCGAGCGCAAGCCACGGCTGGCCGTGGTCGGTTTCTCCGCCGTCGATCAGGTGCGCGATATTCGGG
>JASLGB010000378.1 GCA_030150315.1 Dokdonella sp.
CGATGCGCCCGCGGCCGCGGTCGAGATCATCCACGCCTACTCGCTCGTGCACGACGACCTGCCGGCGATGGACGACGATTCGCTGCGCCGCGGACGCCCGACCTGCCACATCGTGTTCGGCGAAGCGATGGCGATCCTCGCCGGCGACGCTTTGCAAGCGCTGGCGTTCGAGCACCTCGCCGACGACGCAGCACTCGACGTCGACGACTCGACGCGCCTCTCCATGCTGCGCACGCTCGGCACCGCCTGCGGCTCGCAGGGCATGGCCGGCGGCCAGGCTTTCGACCTCGCCGCGGTCGGCCACAGGCTGACGCCGGCCGAACTCGAACGCATGCACGTGCACAAGACCGGCGCGCTGATCCGCGCCTCGGTGCGCCTCGGCGCGCTCGCCGCCGGATGTGCCGATGCGGACACTCTCGCCGCGCTGGAAACCTACGGTCATTGCATCGGCCTCGCCTTCCAGGTGCGCGACGACCTGCTCGACATCGAGGCCGACACCGAGCGGCTCGGCAAGACCGCTGGCAAGGACGTCGCCGCGAACAAGCCGACCTACCCGGCCATCCTTGGCGTGGAGGAGTCGCGCCGCGAGCTGGCCTCGCTGATCGAACGCGCGCTGCAGGCGCTGGACGGCCTTGACGCCGGCGCAGACCCGCTGCGCGACCTGGCACGCTTCGTCGCCGAACGGGCCGCCTGACCGCCAGCAGTCCGTCGCGGCGCGGATCGGTTAGGCTTGCCTGTTTCCACCGCAGGCCACCGCACGTGTCGACGACGCCCTCCGCCGCCCCCGCGCGCATCCCGCGCCAGATCCCGTACATCATCGGCAACGAGGCGTGCGAACGCTTCGGCTTCTACGGGATGCGCAACATCCTCACCCCGTTCCTGATCGGCTCCCTGCTGCTGTACGCGCCGGAAGCCGAGCGCGCCGGATTGTCGAAGGACGTGTTCCACACCTTCGTCATCGGCGTGTATTTCTTCCCGCTGCTGGGCGGCTGGCTGTCGGACCGCTTCTTCGGCAAGTACCGCACCACGCTGTGGCTGTCGCTGGTCTACTGCCTCGGCTTCGTGCTGCTCGCGCTGTCCACCGACAACCGCACCGGCTTCTATTCCGGACTGTTCCTGATCGCGCTCGGCTCGGGCGGCATAAAACCGCTGATTTCGGCCTTCGTCGGCGACCAGTTCGACCAGAGCAACAAGCATCTGGCCAAGGTCGTCTACGACGCGTTTTACTGGACCATCAACTTCGGCTCGTTCTTCGCCTCGCTGTTGATGCCGATCTTCCTGCGCAACTACGGGCCGGCCATCGCCTTCGGCATTCCCGGTGCGCTGATGTTCGTCGCCACCTTCGTGTTCTGGCTGGGGCGCAACAAGTACGTGATGGTGCCGCCGTCGCCGCCGAACCCGCATTCGTTCCTGCAGGTGGCGCGCACGGCCCTGCTTGCGCACCAGCCTGGACAGTCGCGTCCGGGACTCGCGCTTGCCGGCATCGGCGGCCTGCTCGCGCTCGCCTCGCTGGCGTGGCTGGGGCGATCGGATTTCGTCATCGCGGCACTGCTCGCACTGGGCCTGATCATCACCTTCGGCGGCGTGGGTACATCGATGCAGCTGGAACGCGCGCGCGGCCGGCACCCGGACGACGCGATCGACGGCGTGCGCGCCGTGCTGCGCATCCTCATCGTGTTTGCGCTGATCACGCCGTTCTGGTCGCTGTTCGACCAGAAAGCCTCGACCTGGGTCATCCAGGGCGACGCGATGCGCATGCCGACCGAACTGTGGTGGTGGCCGTCGTGGCTGGTGAAGTCGCCGGCGCAGATGCAGGCGCTGAACCCGATCCTGGTCATGCTGCTGATTCCGTTCAACAACCTCGTGCTGTATCCGATGCTGCGGCGCATGGGGCTGGAGGTCACCGCGCTGCGCCGCATGGGCGTGGGCCTTGCGTTCTCCGGCGTCGCCTGGGTCGTGGCCGGCCTGCTGCAGATCGGCATCGACGGCGGCGACTCGGTCTCCATCGCATGGCAGATCCTGCCCTACGCACTGCTGACCTTTGCCGAAGTGCTGGTCTCGGCAACCGGCCTGGAATTCGCCTACAGCCAGGCCCCGCCGTCCATGAAGGGCGCGATCATGAGCTTCTGGATGCTCTCGGTGTCCTACGGCAACCTGTGGGTGCTGGTGACCAATGCCGCCGTGCGCAACGAGGCCGTCACCACGCAGATCGCCAGCACCGGCTTCAGCGAGAACGCCTTCCTGATGTTCTTCTTCGCCGGCTTCGCCTTCCTTGCCGCGGTGATGTTCGCGCTCTACGCGCGACGCTATCCGATGCAGGACCACTACCGCGCCTGATGCACAGACGCGTCACGCGGAAACAAGAAGGCCGGCTTCACGCCGGCCTTCCTGTTGTGCGGGGCGCGATCCGTCAGTTGATCAGGCGCAGCGTGAACGGGTAACGGTACTCGCGACCTTCGCTGGCGCGAACCGCCGCGATGATCGGAAAGGCGATCCACGCGATGAACAGCGCCAGCGCCGCCGGCCACGCCAGCACGATGCCGATGCCGAAGGTTCCGAGCGTGAACACCAGCAGCAGAACGAAGGCGAGCGCCACCGTGATGTTGAAATTCAGCGCCTCGCGCGCGTGCTGCGCGACAAACGCCGACTGATCGCGCTTCACCAGCCAGATGATCAGCGGCCCGAGCACCATGCCGATGCCGCTGAAGAAAAAGCTGAACGTGGAAAGATGCGCGGCAAGCGCCCAGTTTCGATCCTCGGCGGACGCGGAAACGACGGGGCTGGTTGTTTCGTTCATGACGCCTCCTTGGTGGCTGACGTACCAGATATTGCGCCAATCAGGCCGCTGCACATTGGATGTGCAGGCACCTATGACTCCCGGCGGCCGTGCTTCTCCTAGTCTCCGTCAATGGTCATTCGCTCGTGCAGCACCGAGCCGGTCAGTATATGCGAGCGCGGATCTACGTCGGCGCCGACCGCAACG
>JASLGB010000419.1 GCA_030150315.1 Dokdonella sp.
TCTCGATGTCGGTGCGAATATCGGCTATTTCACTGCACAAGCCGCGCAGATGGTGGGCGCTTCAGGCCGCGTGGTTGCCATCGAGCCGATGGACAAGAACCTGCAGCTGATCTACGCCACGATCACGCGCAACGGTTTCACGCAGGCCAAGGTGCAGCCGTTCGCTGCGTCGGACGCGAATGGCATCGTCTGCATGGGAACCCACGGCGGTTCTTCCAATGGCGAGATCGTGCGCGAATGGAATCGTGGTGACCGGCCACTGTATGCACAGACGCGCCGCCTCGACGATCTTTTGGCGGACGAGAAGCGCTTCGATGTGGTCAAGTTCGACATCGAAGGCCATGAATTGAATGCCTGGCGCGGTTTCGCACGCACGCTCATGCGGGATCGTCCTGTCGTACTGACGGAATTTCATCCGCGCTGTCTGCGCGAAAACGCCCGGGTCGACCCACTGGAATATGCGTCCGTGTTGCTCGACCATGGCCGTGTTGCCGTGCTGCATTTCGACGGTCGGCGCTCGGTCTGCCCTGATGGCGAAACCCTGATGCGCCTGTGGGCGCGCGAAGACGCCGCGCTCAAGACCGATGGTGCTGCGCACCTCGATCTGCTCGTGGAACCTCGCTCTTGAAGGACAACTGGAATCCCATGAAAAAGACTGCTGCAAAAACTGCCCACGCCCTCGGCACCCGCGCCATCCACGCCGGCCAGAGTCCCGATCCGTCCACCGGCGCGATCATGACGCCGATCTACGCCACATCGACCTATGTGCAGAAGAGCCCCGGCGTGCACCAGGGCTACGAGTACTCGCGCACGCAGAATCCGACGCGTATGGCCTACGAGCGTTGCGTCGCCGACCTCGAAGGCGGTCGCCAGGGCTATGCGTTTGCGTCCGGTCTGGCCGCTGCCGGCACCATCCTGGAGCTGCTCGACAGCGGCAGTCACGTCATCGCGATGGACGATCTCTACGGCGGCAGCTATCGCCTGTTCGAGCGCGTGCGCAAGCGCAGCGCGGGACTGGATTTCAGCTTCATCGACCTCAACGACACGGCGGCGCTGAAGGCCGCGTTGAAGCCGAACACGCGCATGATCTGGGCGGAGACGCCGACCAATCCGATGCTCAAGCTGGTCGACCTGGCCAAGGTCGGCGCATTCGCGAAGAAGCACGGCCTGATCTTCGTGGTCGACAACACGTTCTGCTCGCCGATGCTGCAGCGCCCGATCGAACACGGCGCGGACATCGTCGTGCATTCGGCAACCAAGTACCTCAACGGTCACTCCGATATTGTCGGTGGCATCGCCGTGGTCGGTGACAATGCCGAGCTGGCCGAACAGATGGCCTTCTTGCACAACTCGGTCGGTTCGGTCGCCGGCCCGTTCGACGCCTTCCTTGCGATGCGCGGCCTGAAGACCCTGCATCTGCGCATGAGCGCGCATTGCGGGAACGCGCAGGAAATCGCCGGCTGGCTGGAGAAACATCCGGCCATCGAGCGGGTGATCTATCCGGGGCTCAAGTCGCATCCGCAGCGCGCGCTGGCGAAGAAGCAGATGGACGGTTCCGGCGGCATCGTCACGGTCGAGGTCAAGGGCGGTCTGCGCAAGGCGCGCAAGATGCTGGAGCGCTGCGAGCTGTTCGCGCTGGCCGAGTCGCTCGGCGGCGTGGAAAGTCTGATCGAGCATCCGGCGATCATGACGCACGCCTCGATTCCGCCGGCCAACCGCAAGCGCCTCGGCATCAGCGACGGCCTGATCCGCCTCAGCGTGGGCGTGGAAGACGTGGCCGACCTGCGCGCCGAGCTGGAATACGCACTCGCCTGAGTGCGGCAAGCGCGGACGAGGCGCTGGCCTCGTCCGCGTGGTTCATGCCGGTGCCGGCCCGCGGTCGGGCGCGCGATGGCGCCGCATCACGAGAAGACCGATGCCGAACAGCAGCGTGTCGCCGAGAAAGGTCGCCACGCGGTAAAGGGCGATCAGCAGCAGCGCGTGTTCCTCACCGAGCGCGCCGGCTGTCAGCGCGACGAAGGTCGCTTCGCGGACGCCGAGTCCGGCCGGTGCGCCGATCACGATGAACCCGGCGGCCCAGCTCGCGGCGCCGGCGACCAGCAAGGTGGCCCACGATGCGTCGACGCCAAGCAGGTGTCCGATGCCGCAGAGAATCGACGCGGTCGCGGCGAAAAACACCAGATCGCAGGCCAGCACGCTGGCGAGCAGGGTCGGTGGCAGGCGTGGCGGAACCCAGCCGCGCACACCGCCGAGTCGTCGCAACCAAGCCAGGGCGATCAGCCCGGCTACGAATCCGGCCAGCAGCAGGCCCAGCAGCCAGTGTGCGTCGACGCCTGGCAACAACCGGCTTTTTTCGCCAGCCGCGCTGATCAGCACCAGCGCGACAAACAACAGCAGCGCGGCTTCGCCGAACGCGGCCAGACCCAGCGTGGCGTGCGGAATGGCGTAACGCCGGCTCCAGACATGGCGCAGGGCCAGATGCGCGATGTTGCCCGGCAGATAGCGGCCGTACTGGCTGGTGGCCCAGGTGGCCATCGTCGGCACGCACGGCGGTGCCTGCGGCGCGAGCGAGGCCAGCATTCGCCACCACGCATAGGCAAGGACGCACAGCGTCGCGGCATAGGCGCTGGCGGCGGCCGCCAGAGACAGCCCGAGCCGGAGTGGGCTGGAAGGGAGGCTGGCCAGCAGGGACAGCGCTCCGCTGTGGGCGAATCGCCAGAGGATCCAGACGACCGCCGCCAGGCCGATGGTCAGGCCCAGCGCACGCAAGGCGCGGCGCGGGTTCATTGCGATGCGGCGGGGCGTTGCGTGTAGGCGGGGCCGATGCTCAACCGGTGCAAGCCGATACCCAGCGGGCGGCCGTCGATATTGATGCCGGCAGTGCGCGGTGAAGCCGTGGGCGAGACGCGGAAGCGCAGCTCGAGCATGCCATCGGCGCCGACCAGACCGAGCGGCAGCATGAAGCGCTGCTCCGATTGCTGGTTG
>JASLGB010000015.1 GCA_030150315.1 Dokdonella sp.
CCCGCCTGATCGAGAACGAGGACGGCACGCACGACCTGATCTGGTCGCGCAACAAGCCCAAGGCGGCCTGACGGCCGCCCACCGCACCCCGCCCATTGCGGCGGGGCGCCGTGCTGCTGGCGCAGCACGTCACGCACGCGCCTACGGCGTGTCGCGTTCCTTCAACACCGCCCCAAGCTCCTGGCGCACCTGCGCCAGAAGCTGATCGGCCTTGCGCGTGCTGTCGCCGGCATAGGCTAGCGTCAGCAACGTGAGCGGATGCACGTCCATGACCTCGCACAGCTCGGTCAGCTTGTGCATGGTCGGGCTTTTCAGGTCGCGCTCCAGCGAACTCATGTAAGTGCGGCTGGACACGTCGGAGAACGCTTCCTGGCTCAAGCCGCGCGCTTTCCTGACCGTCCGTATTGCCGTCGCCAATGAGTGTTTCGCTGTCACCAACTTGGTTTCCCCGTAAAAACCAAGATGACAGCCCATTGCACCCAATAGGGCTACAATCTAAAGTGTTCATTCCTGCCTGGCCGAACCGCTTTCGTGCTTTTACGGAAATCCGCATGGGTGGATTCCGACAGAATCGGGGAACCGCATCTGTGTCTTGCCTGGCCTGCGTAATTCCGCTTCTGCGTTTCCGTGCATGTACGGATTCGATGGCTTGCGCCTTCGTGCTTGCCCGCCAAAGCACGCATCCGCTTCGGTGGTTCCGCGCTTCGGTGGAAAATCGTATCCGTGCATCCTCGAATGCGTGGGGATTCGGGCCATGACCCAGCCGCTCGTCACCGCTGAACAGCAGGCGCAACTGCTTGCCGTCGGCGCGGCACGCGCCGCTGGCCGAAGCATCGACCCGATGCCGGCGGTGCGACTGTTCACCCCTGACGCGCACGCCACCTGGCTGCTGGCCGCGCTCGACCCGGCCGATGGCGATACGGCATGGGGGCTGATCGACCTGGGAATAGGCATGCCCGGCCTGGGCCATGTGAAGCTGTCCGATCTGGCGTCCATCGTCGGGCCGCGCAAGCAGCCGGTGATGCGCGATCGCTACTTCCAGCCCGTGCGGCTGCTGTCGGAGTACCTGCGACTGGCCGAGGAAAACGGCTCGATCACCGACTGAGCAGTCCCAGCCAACGACGGCGCATTCTGACTATTTCAGTCTTACCCAAGACCTGTGCGGTCTGAATCCGCACTCTTGCACCGAAGCGGTGCGCTTCTGTTGCAAACAGTCATGATCTTTGGCGCGGGCTGCTGCACGGTGCTCCATGCTGCGCACCATTCTTGTGGCGGCGCAGCCGTCGCATTGAGACGATTTCCGCAATGCCTTGGAGCGAATCAGTCTTGACACTAGCAGTCACAGCCTACTCCGATTTTGATGACGACTTGATGTCGACTCGATAGCTCTCGCACGGCGGAATCCGTGGCGACGTTCCTGCTGAATGACAGGAGGCCGCGTCATGGCTGACCCGAGCGCCGAACACTGGTATCCGACCGCCGCGTATCTCTACACGCTGCACCTCGACGGCCCCGCGCTGGCGTGGGAATACCTGCGCCGTCACCCCGACTACCGCCGCGACTGGCTGCGCCGGCGCCGCCGGCCAGAGGCCGCCGCGCGCTGGGGATTGCGCCTGCTGGAAGATCCCGCCCTGGATGCGCGCGACGCGCATCCGGCCTGGTTCCCCGATCACGATGCGGTGGTGCAGCTCTACCCGGATGCCGACCCGCCGCCCGACGCGGTGGCCTTCGCGTTCTGGCGCCTCCCCGGCCAAAAGCACCTGATCCACGATGGCAAGCGCCTGGTGCTGCTGGCACGCTGGCCGGGCTGCTGCCTGCGGCTGGTGATCGCTCCCGGCCTGGAGGACGGCATGGCCTACGCCTATGCCATCCGCGCCTGCGCCGCATCCTGCGGGCGCTATCAGGCGCTGGCGACCGAACTGAACAAGCTGGCCGCCGCTGGCGATGCAGCATCAGCGGGAACGGCGCGGTCGCGGCCGGCACCCGCTGCGTTGCTGGAGTTGAACACGCTCCAGGCGCTCGACGGCACCCTCGCGGGCGCGTCTCTGCGCGACGTGGCCGAAGGGCTGTTCGGCGTCGATGCCGTCGCCGACGACTGGTACGCCGACAGCGCCTTGCGCGCCCGCGTTCGCCGGCTGGTACGGCGGGGCGATGCACTGATGCGCGGCGGCTATCGTCGCCTTGCACAGCTTCCGCCGCTCAGGGAGGGACGTTCTGCATCCCCTGCAAAACGTCCCTGAGCAGCAAGCCTTGCTTTCCTGAAAGTGCCTCTATCCGGCCGCGTGGTGTGGCCGGGCTTGATGGAGGTACATCCCATGCGACCCGCTCCCTTGCGGCCTGCCGCCGCTGCTGTCGCTGCGCCCGTGCAGCCCCAACGCTACCTGACCAACGACGAGGCCGCCGAATACCTGCGCCTGTCGCCGCGCACGCTGGAGAAACGGCGCGTGATCGGCGGCGGGCCGAAGTTCCGCAAGTTCGGCCGGCGCGTCATGTACGCCGTAGCCGACCTTGACGCCTGGGCCGATGCGCGCAGCTTCGATGCCACGTCCGACCCGGAATACGCCGAGCGCCATGCGGGCGACTACCGTGATGGCCGCTGATCGTCGGCTCGCCGGTGGCCATCGTCATGTCCAGCCCATCGCTGCCATCGGGGCAGCGATCGCAGCAGCGGGAACAGCTCGACCTGTTCCGCGCGTTGCCGGGCGACAGCATGGCGCCGCGCGACAGCCAGGACTTGATGGCCTTTCCGTTCTTCTCGCTGGCGAAGTCGCGGCGCACGGCGCCGATCGACTTCCGCAGCGGGAACATCACCATCCGCGTGGAAGGCACGGCCGAGCATGGCATCGCCACGATATGGGACGCCGACGTTTTGATTTGGGCGGCCTCGCAGATCGTGGAAGCGCGCGACGCAGGCATTCGTCCGTCGCGCTTGATACACGCCACCCCATACGAAATCCTGCGCTTCATCGGGCGCGGCACGTCCCTCAACGACTACCAGCGCCTGAAAGCCGCGCTCGACCGGCTGCAATCGACCAGCGTAGCGACTTCCATCCGCGAAACCACCGGCCGGCGGCTGCACCGCTTTTCGTGGGTGAACGAATGGCGCGAGCTGGCCGATGCCAGCGGCACGCCGCTGGGCATCGAGCTGATCCTGCCGGACTGGTTCTATGCCGGCGTGCTCGACGCCGCCCTGGTGCTGACCATCGACCCGGCCTATTTCCGCTTGAAGGGCGGCATCGAACGCTGGCTGTACCGCCTGGTACGCAAGCACGGCGGGCGGCAGGAACGCGGCTGGCAATTCGACTTCCGGCACCTGTACCGCAAGTCCGGCAGCGCGGCGCGCTTCTCGGACTTCGCCTACGACCTGCGCGTGCTGGTCGCGCGGCAGTCGCTGCCCGGCTACGTCCTGGGCATCGAGCCGATGCCGGGCGAAAGGCTGGAACTGCTGACCTTCCGGCCCGTGCCGTCCACGGCACGGGGATAACTGCGGGAAAAGCTGTGGACGGCCTCGTGCTATCAGGAGTGCCGGGTATCGTGCTATCGGGAGTACGCCTATCGTGCTATCAGGAGTACGAAAACGCCGCAAAGCCAGTAACGGCGCGGGTTTTCGACCCCTCTAACTTACCTAACTATAAATCTCTAACTTTTAGTAGAAGCGCGCCGTTTCGGTGGACAACCACGAAACGGCACGGCCAGGCCGGCTTTCCAGCAGGAAGGGCCGCGCCATGATCTTCGCGTTTCTCAATCAAAAAGGCGGCGTCGGCAAGACCACACTCGCTACCCACATCGCGGGCGAGCTGGCGATGCGCGGGCTGCACGTCATCCTGCTGGACGCCGACCCGCAGGGTTCCTCGCTGGACTGGACGCAACGCAGAAGTCAGCAGGGCTTGCCACGGTTGTTCAGCGCCGTGGGCCTCGCCCGCGAAACGCTGCATCAGGAAGCGCCAGAGCTGGCCCGCCGCGCCGATCACATCATCATCGACGGCCCGCCGCGCATCGCCGCCCTGGCGCGTTCCGCGCTGCTGGCGGCCGAGCGCGTGCTGATTCCCGTGCAGCCCAGTCCGTATGACCTTTGGGCCAGCGCCGAGATGGTGGCGCTGATCCGCGAGGCACAGGTGTTCCGGCCTGCGCTGCGCGCGGCCTTCGTCATCAACCGGCGCGTCAGTCCCACCATCATCGGCAGGGAAGCACGGCAATCGCTGGCCGAACAGCCGCTGCCGGCGCTGCACAGCGAAGTGCGCCAGCGCATCGTCTTCGCCGACAGCGTGGCCGCTGGCCGGCTCGCCCGCGAAACCGCGCCCGACAGTGCCGCCGCACGCGAGATCGCCGTGCTCACCGATGAACTGCTGCGGTGGCCGACATGAGCCAGCGCAACGGCAAACGCATCGCCATCGGCGCGCGTCCGCCTGCGAATCCGCACGCCGAGGCGTGGGTTCGCCAGGGCGAGGCCGACGGCATCCAGAAAGGCGACCTCTACACCGCGCGCCTGACCCTCGACATCACGCCCGCGATGCGGGCGCGCATCAAGGTGTCGGCATTCACGCAGGGCGTGACCGTCGCGGAACTGCTGCGCGGTTTGCTGGAACGAGAGTTTCCAGAACACCGGATGGAGAACACACCATGACCGCATCCGCTTCGCCTGCCGCTGGCGCGGCCACGGCTGCGCTGTCGCTGCATCCCGCAGCACTCGCCGGCCAAGCCGGCAACGTGCCACTGACCCGCGTATCGCTCGCCTACATCGAGCCGCGCTTCAAGCTCTATCTGCGCTTCGGCGAACCTGCGCGTACGCTGCGGCTCGACCACTGGCGGCGCTGCGCGGTATTCCTGCCGGGCGCGATGTTCTGCCGCATCCGCTGGCAGGCCAACGACTACGGCACCGTGCGCTGGCAGCTCATGGTGATGCAGGCCGGCACGCCGCTGTACGCCGTGCAGCGCATCCCCGGCGTGCGGCCCGGCGCACGCCTGCTGCTGCACGCCGAAGGCGAAAACGCGGTGCGTGCCGTGCTGGAACGCATCGACGGCATCGAGGCGCAGGGCATCGCCGCCATCGACGTGTCGCCCGCGTACTGGCGCACGCTGGGCAACCGTCTGGCGGCCCGTCTCCCGCTGCCCAAATACACCGCCGAGCGGCACGCCGCCTGGCTGGCCGGGAGGGCGCTGCCATGACGGCCGATTCCACCATCGCACGCACACCCGAAATCGCGCCGCGTCCTCGCTCGCGCCTGCGCGCTCGCATCGTGCTGGCGGGCTTCGCCGCCGTCGGCCTCGCTGCGCTGGCCTGGGCGGCTTTCGTGTCGCCGCTGCCGCGTCTGACCTACAACCCGTCCGACAGCGTGGCGGTCGGTTGGTATCACATCGAACCGTTCGACCCGCGCACCGCCTCGCTGCCACGTCCGCTGTCCGTGGACAGCATCGTGCTGGTGCCGCTGCCCGACAGGGCCGCCACGCTGGCTGCGCAGCGCGGCTACCTGCCGACGCGCGTGCCGCTGCTCAAACGTGTGGGCGCGGTCGCGCCGCAACACGTCTGCATCGTCGCCGGGCAGGTACGCATCGACGGCGTACCCGCGGCCGCCGCGCTGCCTGCCGACCGGCTGGGCCGGCCGCTGCCATCCTTGCAGCTTTGCCGCCGTCTCGAACCGGGCGAGCTGTTCCTGTTGAGCGTGACCAATCCGGCGTCGTTCGACAGCCGCTATTTCGGCCCGGTCAGCGCATCCGCCGTAATCGGCGTCGCGCACCCGGTCTGGCTGGAGACACGCCCATGATGGCCGCCGATTCGCTGCACGTTGCCGTGCATCTCATCGTGCCATCGGGCATGCCGTTCCGGCTGCTGCCGCCGTGTCGTCGCGCATGCAGCGCGGGCGCATTCGCGCCGCGCTTCGCGCAACATCCGGCGCAGCCGTCCAACGTGCAGGCGTCTTGCCTCGAACGCGCCCCGCCTGCGGCCCCCGGCGTGTCCATCTGCGCGTTCGCCGGCGGGCTGGCTGCGGGTGCAGCAGCGCCGCCGGGCCGCCGACGCCCGGAGCGACAGCGAGGGGCAAAGGCGGAAGGCAAGACAAAAGGACGCGGCACCGGGCCGCGTCGAAAGCCAGTCTGCACGTGGGGGTGGCGCAGCACGGCGCAGCTTCGCCGCCGTGCCGCTTGTGGCGCGAGGCCCGCGCCAATGCAGGCATGTCCGCGTGCTTCGCACGACCGGACACGCCAGAGCTTGCAGAGGGCACAGCCATGACCGACCGCCGCGACGACGATTTCCGCATCCGCCCCAGCGCCCCGAAGAACCGCAGCCAGGGCTTCGTCTCCAAGGTGCTCAAGCAGGCAGGCAAGGCCAGCGGCGGCAAGTTCTCGGTGCGCCGTCCTGGGACGGCTGGCGGCACCGGGAGGGGCACCGGCCAGCGGCCCGGTTCGCGCCTGGGGCGCGGCCACACGGCGGCGCGCTTCGCGGGCGCGAAGCTCACGCCCATGTCGCGGCGCGTGACCATCAAGACGCTGCTGGTCAACCAGCGCCAGGCCAGCCCGCAGTCGCTCGCCAAGCACCTGCGCTACATCGAGCGCGACGGCGTGGGCCGCGATGGCGAGCCGGGCCAAGCCTACGGGCCGCAGGCCGACGAAGCCGACCTCGACGCCTTCAAGGAACGCTGCGCCGACGACCGGCATCACTTCCGCTTCATCGTCTCGCCGGAGGACGGCGCCGAACTGGACGACCTGCGCACCTATACCCGGCATCTGATGAACCGCATGGAGGCCGACCTGGGCACGCGGCTGGAGTGGGTGGCCGTAGATCACTGGAACACCGACAACCCGCATACCCACCTGATCGTGCGCGGACGCGACGACACCGGCAAAGACCTCATCATCGCGGGCGACTACATCGCCGACGGCTTCCGCCACCGGGTCGCCGAGCTGGCGACCGAATGGCTGGGGCCGCGCACGGAACTGGAGATCCAGCAGACCTTGCGGCACGAGGTGGCACAAGAGCGGTGGACGAGCCTGGATCGCACCCTCAAACGTGAGATAGGCGAGGCCGGCGGCGATGGCCTGCTGCATGTCGAACGGCTCAACGAACCCCGGCTGCAACGGCAACGCCTGCTGCTGATCGGCCGCCTGCAACGCTTGCAGCGCCTGGGCCTGGCCGACGAAATGCAGCCCGGCACCTGGGCCGTCCACGCCGACGCGGGAAAGAC
>JASLGB010000045.1 GCA_030150315.1 Dokdonella sp.
TGGCCCGCGCGCGCGACTGCTCGGTGTCGATGTAGCGGTCATTGGAGGCGGTCAGTCGTGCCAGCTGCGCCTTGGCCTCAGCCAATGCGGTGCGCTGGCCTTCAACAGCACTGGAGGCGGCACGCTGTGCATTGGCCAGGCGCGCGATGTCTTCCTGCCCGGCACGCACCTGTTTCTGATAGTCGACAAACTGGCGGCCCAGATCGCGGTACTGGTCGATCGCGCGCTGCAGCACCTGGTTGTTGCCCAGCTCGGAGAGCAACGAATCCAGCTCGCCTGCGGCGGCCTTGCCGGACTCGCCGAGGCCGTCGAGCTGCTTCTCCAGCCTGGCCACGTCCGGGCCACCTTCGGCGCGCAGCAACAGGCGGATGATTTCGTCGCGGGATGCCATCAGACCCTCATCAGGCGATTGATTTCTTCGGCCAGCCGGTCGCGGGCAAAATCCGCGAGGCGATCGGCGCGACCAGCGCGGCGCAACATGTGGGCCACGCTGGGGCCGTAGAGCGTCCGAATGGGCAAGCGCGCAGCGCGACGACTGCCGGTCACTGCTCGGCTGAAAATCTGGCGATTGCCTCCGTTTCCGCGCGCGATGAACGTGCCGCCATAGATGTGCCGGGACTCATCGACAAACACCTGTGCACTGGCACCCGCCGACTTCAAGCCGCCCCATCGCCCGGTGAAAGCGATCAAGCCAATGCCACGCTTGGCACCGATCAGTTCGATGGATTCGGCCGTAGCCCGCACCGAAAGACCTTGGGCAATCCGTGTAGCGGGCAATGCGTACTCGCTCTGCAGGTCCCTTCGCGCCTGCACCGGCAACCGTCGCGCCAGCGTGCTGCGTGCGCGCTGCACGGCCTGCTCGGCTTTCTTCGGCGTGTCGCGCAGGCGCTGCAGCGCGCGCACCTGTCCGGACAAGTCGATGGACGCTCCCATCGCGGTTACACTCCACTCATGGGCAAGTTGAAGACATGGGTCATCGCCTGCGCCGCGCTGTACGCACTGCCGGTTGTTGGCATCGTGCCCAGTGGCGGAACGCTGCATGCGCTGTGCGTGATTCCGCTGGGCCTCACGCTGTTGCTTTTGCTGCCGGCGGCGCTGCTGACGGCAAGCTGGGCAGCGCTGCGGTCAGTGTTGCGGTAAGGCCATCGAGCGCCTGCGTCACCGGCCCGGCCAGATAGGCCGAGTTCGCTTCGATAACGGCCAGCAGCACATCCTTCGTTGCCGTCACAAACTGGTCGAGCGGCAGGCTCCAGACCACCTCTTCATGCAACTGCGCAACGGCGATCAGGGCTTCGGCCAATGCATCGATGCCGGCCTCGCTGAGGTCATGCAGCGGGGAGGCTTCCGCCTTGGAAAGCACCGGGCTCAACACACGGACGGCACGCACGACGGCGCGCAACTGCGCCACGGTCAACACGCCGATGGCGCAGGCCTGGCCGGCGATGGTGACTGTGTGGGCGGCAGGGGATGGAATCGGGTTCATTTCTTCCTCGAAAGCCGCCCGGTCAATTGACCGGGCAGCAGCAGGGGCGGCCGTCAGGCCGCGAGCGGTACGCCGTTCTGGTACATCGCCGCGCCAACGGCGGGCTTCAGCACGGCGATTTCAAACTGCGCCGCGCCGTAGTCGTTGCCGCTCTTTGTGGCGAAGTCGCCGGTGGGTGCCAGCGTGGTACGCGGGCACTTCCAAACGGTGTTTGTGCCCTTGGGGTTCTGCTCGACAAAGTAGAAGGCGCCTTCGAGGTTGGCGTCTTCCTTCGTTGCCAACTGGTTGAAGGAGCGCGCCGCGCGCGTGTAGCTGACCGACAGGCGAAAGGTCTTGCCGGCCTTGCGCAGCGCGGCCGGAATGCGACCCACGGCGGCGGCGAGCGCGCCGCGCGCGGGGATGTTGATGCGGGCGAAGTCGCCATCGACTTCGAAATCGGCGCCATCGACGTTGGCGACCTCGACCAGCCCCATGTCAATGAAGGTGGCCGTGCCGTCGGCGAAGGACGTGCCGTCGGTGGTGAACGTGGGGATGCTCACGTCGGAGGTACCAGCCACGGTGCAGAGGTACCAGTGGTCGTTCGACGCGACCGGCACGTAGGCATCGCCGACGGCGTAGCTGGTGGCGTTGTCGCGCGGTGCCGCGTTGGCGCCTTCGTACACCTCGACCGTCACGTCACTGACGCCGAAGATTCCCGCTCCGTTGTTGGTGGCGCCGCCGAGAGAAATCGCGCGATCGGCGAAGACATAGGGCGTCAGCTCGGCGCTGACGGTACCGGCCACCTGATCGACCGGCGCCAGGTCTGCAACGAAGTACAGCGCCTTGATCGCATCGGAGAGGTTGTTGCAGGTCAGCGCGATGGTGCGCGGGATCGCCATCACCGTGCGATCGAGCAACTCGTTCAGACCGGACTCGGCCGAGATGTATTCGGTCGTCTCCGGCTCCTGACCAAAAGTCATCTCGGACGATGGAGACATGGGAATCTGCGCCTGCTCGCTGCCATCGGCATTGAACGGAGCGAAGTAGGCGATGCCGCGACGCGGCGTGAGGTTGTTCTTGTGGGTGCTGGGCAGAAGTGC
>JASLGB010000071.1 GCA_030150315.1 Dokdonella sp.
GCACGGGTCGACGAGAAGCGGTCCTTCAATGCCAGGAACGGACGCTCGACGAGGAAGTACGACGCCGTCGCCGCGGCGAAGGCGAGCATCAGGTTCTGCGGAAACGCGGTGGCCCAGCCGCTGCCGCGGAAGTACAGGAACGGCTCCTGCCACAGGTAGAGCGAGTAGCTCAGCACGCCGACCGCAACCAGCGGACGGCTACCGAGTACGCGTCCGGCCAGCGCCTGCGGATGGCGCGTGACATGCACCAGCAGCAGGGCGATGCCAAGGTTGGCAAGGGTCTGGCCGATGATGTAGGCCGCTGGGCGCCATACGAAGGCGAGGCCGTAGCCGAGCGCGATGCACAGTCCGCCGAGCGGAATCGCCGGCCAGCCGGCGAGGCGTGCCACCAGCGGCTGTGTCGACAGCCGGTTGAACAGCAGGGCGGTCAGGCAGCCCATGGCGATCGAGTCGCACACCGCCTGGAACTCGCGGCTGAGCGCGATTTCCGGGAAGGCACCGGACAGGTGCATGGCCAAGCGCACGAACGGCACCAGCACGATCGCGCCGATGACGACACGCAAACCGCCGCGCAGACCGAGCCACACCAGGGTGCACGGCCACAGCAGATAGAACTGCTCCTCGACCGAGAGCGACCACAGGTGATTGAAGTACCAGTTGTAGTCGAGCTGGTAATTGGCGGTGAAGGTCAGTGCATGCAGCAGGTCGGGCAGCGCGCTGGCCACCGTCGTCTCCGACAGGTGGTGGTAGCGCAGCTCGATGACGCCGCCCAGATACAGGCCCCACATCGTCGCGACGTAGACCAGAAAGGCCGGCAGGATGCGCAGCGCACGGCGGATGTAGAACGCGCGCAGCCGCACGCGGCCGTAACGGTCCAGATCGCGCAGCAGCAGGGTCGTGATCAGGAAGCCGGAGATGACGAAGAAGAAGCGCACGCCAACATTGCCGAGCGAGCCGAGCGCCGGAATGTCGAGCGCCGCCGGCGCGCCGCGCGTGGACACGCCGTGTGCGATCAGCACCAGCCCGATCGAAATCGCGCGCAATCCATCCAGCGAAGGAATCCGCGAGGGCAGGGCGGGGGCGCGTGCGGTGGTCGGCATACCGGTCATGGGCGATCGCCTCCGGCTTCTTGCGCTCTGCGGTACATGCGGCGGTATGCTGCTGCCCGCAGGGTTCCCGCCCGCGAGGAGTCGAACGGATGAGCGACGCCAGGTCCAGCTCCGCTGGTCGCACGGATGCGGCACTGCCGCGCCGCGTGCTGTACCACCACCGCACCCAGGGCAAGGCCGTCGAAGGCGTGCATATCCGCGGCATCACCGACGCGCTGCGCGCGATGGGCGTCGCGGTCGACGTGATGTCCTTGCCGGGGGCCGACCCCTACGCCAGCCCGAAGGCGATGTCGCCGACGAAACAGGCCAAGTGGTGGATGCGGCTGGTGTCGAAGCTGCCCGAGCCGTTCTTCGAGCTCGCCGAGCTGGGCTACAACGCCGTCGTCGGCTGGCGCGTTTCGCGTTACCTGCGCCAGAACACGGACGTCGACTTCATCTACGAACGCTACTCGCTGTTCCTGTTCATGCTGGTGTGGATCGCCCGCCGGCGCGGCATTCCGATCGTGCTGGAGATCAACGATGCAGCCTTCGTCGCGCGCGTGCGTCCGCTGTTCTTCCGCCGGCTGGCGCTGGCGATCGAACGCTGGATCCTGCGCCGCGCCAACGGCCTGGTCTTCGTGTCGGGCATCTTCCGCGACCGCGCGCTGGCCGAGCATGGCGCGATCGCGCCGTCGATCGTGACGCCGAACGCAGCCAATCTCGACAAGTTCAGTTTCACTCCGCAGCAGCGCGCCGTCGCGCGCACGCGCTGGAAGCTCGACGGGCACGTCGTCTGCGGTTATCTCGGCGCGTTCGTGCCGTGGCATGCGATCGACGCCTTCGTGCATCGCATCGCGGCGCGCCTGGTCGACGCGCCACGGCTCAAGCTGCTGCTGGTCGGCGACGGCGCGACGTTTCCCGCGCTGAAAGAATTCGTCGCCGCGAACGGCCTCAGCGAGCAAGTGGTCATGACCGGCCGCGTCGCCCACGACGAGGTGCCGGGCCTGATCGCGGCGATGGACATGGCGATCCTGCCGAGCGCCGGCGACTACACCTCGCCGGTCAAGCTGTTCGAGTTCATGGCCTGCGCCGTGCCGCCGATCGCACCGGACTTCGCGCCGATCCGCGAAGTGCTGCAGGAGGGGCGCACCGGCTGGATGTTCAAGGCCGGCGATCTCGATGCCGCAGTCGATGCGGTGCTCGCGCGCAGTCGCGATGCGGCGGAGCTGCAGCGTGTCGGCACGGCCGCGCGTGCCTGCATCGAAGCCGACCACCAGTGGCGCAACAACGTCGAGCAGCTGCTCGCATTCGAGCGGGACCTGCGTCGAGCCGGCTGACGCGCGGCGCACGGGAACAGCCCCGGCGGCCGATGTGACGCCGCCTTCGACCGATCGCATTGCAGCGTGCGCACCGACGCATCCGGCGCGGGCATGCGGCGGGTCGCAACGACCGTCGCCGCGCGTCCGACAGGCAGGATGCAGGGCGCGCCGGGTCTGCACGCTCACCTCCGACCGGCGTTGCCGACGCGACGGCACACGGCCAGCGTGTCCTTCGCGACGTCGTGCCAGCTGCGCGTGATTGCCGCGGCGATCCTCGTTGCGTCCCATTCGCGCGCCAGTGCCTGGCCAAGTGCTTCGGCGAGCGCGGCGCTGTCGCGCGGCGGCACCAGCAGGCCGTTGCCGGCGTCGACGATCTCGCGCGTGCCGCCGACATCGGTGGCGACGACCGGACGACCGCAGGCGATCGCTTCGACGACGACGTTCGGATAGCCCTCCGACCAGCTTGGCAGGGTCAGCACGTCGGCCGCGCCGATCCAGTCCGCGACGCCGGGTGGCTCCATCGCGCCCGGCATCGAGACGCTTTCGCCCAGTCCTTTCTCCTCGATCATCGCAACCAGCTGCGCGCGCATGACGCCGTCGCCGACCAGCGCCAGATGCAGGCGCGGATTGGTCTTGCGCAGCGCCGCGAACGCATCGAGCAGTTCGACCAGACCCTTGGTTTCGACCAGGCGCCCGACGTAGGCGATCACGCGCGCATCGGCGGCGAGGCCGAGCTTCGCGCGCAAGAGCGCTTGCGAGCGCGGCCGGAACACGTCGGTGTCGAAGCCGTTGACGATCGTGTGCGTGCGTTCGGCGTCGGCGCCGTAGTGGGTCACCGCGTGCCGGCGCATCGCCTCGCTGACGGTGAGCAGGGTGTCGGCGCGGCGGATCGCGCGGCGCGTCATCCACGCATTGAAGGGCGAGCGGACGTGGATGTCCGATCCGCGCGCGCCAAGCACGCAGGGCAGGCCCAGCGCGCGCGCCGCACGCAGCGCGCCGTAGCCATCCGGGTATAGCCAGTAGGCGAGGACCAGATCCGGCTCGAACGCGCGCAGCCGCGGCAGCAGGGCGTGGCAGATGGCCAGCCCGTTGCTCAGCCGCGACAGGCCGGGCAGGGCGGCGTAGGTGAAGGCGTCCAGATCCAGTCCGGGCAGGGTGTAGCCGGATTGGACGTAGCCGCCGAGAAAGCTGCGCGGCGCGATTCCCGGCAGCGCCGGATAGCGCGGCTGCGCGAAGAAGGTGCGCACGTCGGCCAGCCGGCCGAGCGCGCGCGCCGTCTCGTGGATGTAGCGTCCGCGTGTTGCGTCGTGGGGAACGGGCAGGATCGGCGTGACGAGTGCGATGCGCAACGGACGGGCATCGCTGGCGCGCGCGTGCGTCATGCGGGCGCCTGCTTGCGCTCCCATTCGAGCGCGGTGCGTACGATGAATTCCAGGTCGTCGTGCTGCGGCTGCCAGTGCAGGGCTTCCTTCAGCCGTGCGCTGCGCGCGATCAGCGCGGGCGGATCGCCGGCACGGCGCGGCTGCTCGACGACGGTCAGGCGGTGGCCGAGGATGCGCTCGAGCGTGTCGATGACTTCGCGCACGCTGTAGCCGTGGCCGTAGCCGCAGTTGAGCGTGAGCGACTCGCCACCGGCGCGCAGGTGATCGAGTGCGCGCAGGTGCGCATCGGCGAGATCGTCGACGTGGATGTAGTCGCGGATGCAGGTGCCGTCGGGCGTGTCGTAGTCGGTACCGAACACGCGCAGGCAATCGCGCTTGCCGACCGCGTGCTCGCACGCGACCTTGATCAGCAGCGTGGCGTTGGGTGTGGACTGGCCGATGCGGCCGCCCGGGTCGCAGCCGGCAACGTTGAAGTAGCGCAGGATGACGTGATGCAGGGCGGTGGCGGACGACAGGTCGCGCAGCATGGTCTCGCTCATCAGCTTGGAGCGGCCATAGGGATTGATGGGCGCGGTCGGCGTGTCTTCGTCGGCGGCGCCGGAGGCCGGCATGCCGTAGACCGCGGCGGTCGAGGAGAACACGAAGTGGCGCACGTTCGATGCGGCGCAGCTTTCCAGCAGGGCGCGCGTCTGGCTGGTGTTGTTGCTGTAGTACTTGAGCGGGTCGGATACCGATTCGGGGACCACCGTGTGCGCGGCGAAATGCAGCACGGTATCGATGCCGCGGCCGATCAGCAGGCCGCGCACGAGGCCGGGGTCGCCGACATCGCCGACGACCAGCTCCGCATCGATCACCGCATCGCGAAAGCCGCTGCTGAGGTTGTCCAGCACCAGCACGCGTTCGCCGCGCGCGACCAGTTTCTGCACCACGTGGCTGCCGATGTAGCCGGCACCGCCGGTGACGAGGACGGGCGGTGTTGCGGAAGGTGAGCGGTCGGGAGCGTGCATGGCTCAGCGTGTCCAGGCGAGTCCGAAATAGACGATGTTGGAGTGCGCGCTCATGCCGGGCGCGTTGCTGTCGCGTTCGTAGTGGCTGAGCGCGAGACGCCAGCTCCAGTGGCGCGTGAAGGTGCGCAGCAGCATCAGCCCGGCGTTCCAGTCGCGGTCGCGCCGCGCAAGGCTGCGGTAGTCGATGTCCTGCCAGTCGCTGTAGGCGGCGAGATTCCAGCCCGGCCGCAAGGTGCGGTTGAAGAACAGGCTGATGCCGGGGCCGTCCTGGTCGAGGTCGCCCGAATCCAGCAGGCTCGGCCGCACATAGCGCCAGCGCTGGTAGTAGGCGTTCGCGCCGGTCGAGGTGGTCGCGCCCTGCCAGGTCCAGCCCAGTTCGAGGCGTTGCTCCAGATAGGGGCTGGCGCTGATGACCGAGCTGCCGCGCGCGATGCTGCTCGGAATCGGCGCGCCGGCTGGCGGGATCACGCGCGTGTCGAGTGCGTCGATCATGCTGGTTGCCGCATCGGTGTACTGGTGGCGCGCGCGCAGCGTGAGCACGTTCTGCGCATCGAGGTTCATGCCGACATCGGCGCGCAGCAGCGGCTTGCCGCGACTGCCGATGGGCGCGCTGCCATCGAGCTGGATGTAGCCGAGGTCGAGGCCGAAATCGAACTGGCGCAACTTGCGCGCCCAGCGTCCGTAGGCCGAATGGCGGTCGTAGCCGGGGACGCCGGCCCGGTTGAACGTGACGTGTTCGGTTTCAAGGTTCAGCGACAGGCGATCGTTGACGTCGGTATCGCGCACGATCCGCAATGCCCCGGCGTAACGCTGCGAATCGAACTCGTCGGTTTCCGTCGCGCGGCTGTCGATGTAGCGCAGCTCCGCCAGTCCGCGCATCACCGGGCTGATGCGGAAGCGCAGGCTCGGGCCGAGCGCGAGCACATTGGTCTGTTGCAGGTTGCTCGGCGTGTTCTGCGCCAGCGGATTGACCGGCTGCACGCCGAGCACGTCTTCGACGAC
>JASLGB010000127.1 GCA_030150315.1 Dokdonella sp.
GGTTGCGAAAGCGAACCGGGCAGGAGTCTTCCTGTCGACAGTCCGCGATCCAGATGTGCCAAACGGAGAGATGCCCGAGAGGCCGAAGGGGCTCCCCTGCTAAGGGAGGATAGGGTCAAAAGCTCTATCGAGGGTTCGAATCCCTCTCTCTCCGCCAGATTCGAAGCCCCTGATTCGTCAGGGGCTTTTTCGTTTCCGGCGCTGCTGCGCGCGCCGCTTGATGAGGCGAAAACGGCTTGGCGTTGCGCCTATACTGTGCAGCCCTTCTGCGGTGCAGCACTCCCCGTGACCCAAGAACTGGCTTCGATCATCGATTTCATCCGCTATGGCGCAAGCCGCTTTGGCGCGGCCGGACTGACCTTCGGCCACAGTTACGACAACGCGCTGGATGAAGCCACGCATCTGGTTCTGCACGCGCTGCACCTGCCGCACGACCTGTCGCCCGCGTACGGTTCGGCGCGCCTGACCGCGGACGAGAAGCGCACCGTGCTCGAGCTGGTCGAGCGCCGCATTGCCGAACACCGCCCGGTCGCCTACCTGACCGGCGAAGCCTGGTTTGCCGGGCTCAAGTTCAAGTCCGATGCGCGCGCACTGGTGCCGCGCTCGCCGATCGCCGAGCTGATCCAGTCGGGCTTCGCTCCGTGGCTGGACGAGCGCCCCATCGAGCGGGCGCTGGACCTGTGCACCGGCTCGGGCTGCATCGGTATCGCGATGGCGGCGCACAACCCCGAATGGCAGGTGGATCTGGTCGACATCAGTGACGATGCGCTGGCCCTCGCGCGCGAGAACGTCGAGTTCCAGGGCGTCGGCGACCACGTCGAGGTCATCCAGTCGGATCTGTTCGCTGGTCTGGCCGGTCGCCGCTACGGCCTCATTGTCAGCAATCCGCCGTACGTGACCGAGCAGGAATTCGCCGCGTTGCCGCCCGAGTATGCGCACGAGCCCAAGCTTGGCTTGACGGCGGGCGAGGACGGCCTCGACTTCGCGCTGCGCATTCTGGTTGCCGCGCCGGAGCATCTGACCGAGGACGGTGTGCTGATCGTCGAGGTCGGCGAGAGCGAGCGCGCCCTGGTCGAACTGCTGCCGCAGGTGCCGTTCAACTGGATCGAATTCAACGTCGGGCAGATGGGCGTGTTCCTGATCGATCGCCGCGACTTGGTCGAGCACGCCGACGCGATCCGCGCCGCGGCAAGCGGACGCGCCTGACAGGCACTGCGCTCGCGCGTTCGGCGACAGCTGACGCGGCGGGCGCGAAATCCCGGCATGAGGGCGGGGCTGCGGGCCTCGCCGCGACCATCGTTCCGTTACTTCGACGCATTCCCAGCCATGAGCAACTCCTTCGGCAAACTCCTTACCGTCACGACCTTTGGTGAAAGCCACGGTCCCGCGATCGGTTGCGTGGTCGATGGCTGTCCGCCCGGACTGGCGATCGCGGCGGCGGATTTTCGTGCCGACCTGGATCGCCGCGCGACCGGCAAGAGCCGCTACACGTCGCAGCGGCGCGAGGACGACGAGGTCGAAATCCTTTCCGGCGTCTACGAAGGGCGCACGACCGGAACACCGATCGCCTTGCTGGTCCGCAACGTCGACCAGCGTTCGAAGGACTACGGCAACATCCTCGACACCTTCCGCCCCGGGCATGCCGACTACACCTACTGGCAGAAGTACGGGCTGCGCGATCCGCGTGGCGGTGGTCGTTCTTCTGCGCGCGAAACGACGATGCGCGTTACCGCGGCGGTGATCGCGAAGAAGTGGCTGGCCGAGCGATTCGGCATCCGCGTGCGCGGTCATCTGGCGCAGATCGGCGACGTGGTGCCGCGCGCATTCGATTGGACTGCGGTCGAGCAGAACCCGTTTTTCTGGCCGGACGCGGCGATGGTCGAAGAACTCGAAGCCTATGTGAATGCATTGCGCAAGTCCGGCGACTCGGTCGGTGCGCGCGTCACCGTGGTTGCCGACGGCGTGCCTGCCGGCTGGGGCGAGCCGATCTACGGCAAGCTCGACGGCGATCTTGCCGCCGCGCTGATGTCGATCAATGCGGTCAAGGGCGTCGAGATCGGAGACGGTTTCGCCGCGGTAGTGCAGAAAGGCAGCGAGCATCGCGACGAGATCACCCGGGACGGTTTTATTTCCAACCATGCCGGCGGCATCCTCGGCGGCATTTCGAGCGGGCAGGCGGTGATCGCCTCGATCTCCTTGAAGCCGACCTCGAGCATCCTGATTCCCGGGCGCAGCGTGAACCTCGCCGGCGAACCGGTCGAGGTCGTCACCAAGGGCCGCCACGATCCGTGCGTTGGCATCCGCGCGACGCCTATCGCCGAGGCGATGGTCGCGCTGGTGCTGATGGATCACGCCCTGCGCCATCGCGCGCAATGCGGTGATGTCGGTGAGCTCCAGCCGCGTATTCCCGGCTCGGTTTCCGATGCGCGCTGATCCCGCCTCGCTGCCTGCAGCGGTGGGGCAGGGCGAAAGCGAAGGATGCGCCGGACGCGCGCTTGCCATCACGCGCACGCATATCCACCCGAACTCTTCCCCGGCGCGATAAGCATCAAGCGGAGCGCGCCGCCTGTTGTCCCGTTTTCCACGAACTCTGGCTGAAACGATGAACTCGAAGACCAAGTACAACGTGGCCATCGTCGGCGCGACCGGCGCGGTTGGCGAGATGCTGCTGTCGATCCTGAAGGAGCGCGATTTTCCGGTCGGCGAACTGGTGCCGCTGGCGAGCGAGCGTTCCGCCGGCGGCAAGGTGTCGTTCGGCAACCGCGACATCACGGTGCTCGATCTGGACACCCACGATTTCGACGGCATCGACATCGCGTTCTTCGCAGCCGGAGGCGGCGTGTCGAAGGAATACGCGCCGCGTGCGGCGAATGCCGGCGCGGTCGTCATCGACAACACCTCCGAGTTCCGCTACCGCGACGACATTCCGCTGGTTGTGGCCGAAGTCAATCCGCACGCGATCGATGGATACGAGAAGCACGGCATCATCGCCAACCCGAATTGCTCGACCATGCAGATGCTGGTCGCACTGGCGCCCATCCATCGGGCGGTCGGAATCGATCGCATCAACGTGGCGACCTGTCAGTCGGTGTCGGGCGCCGGGCGATCGGGAATGGAGGAACTAGGCCGCCAGACCGCCGCGCTGCTCAGCTTCCAGGAGTTCGAGCCGAAGAAATTCCAGGCGCAGATCGCGTTCAACCTGATTCCGCAGATCGACGACTTCCAGGACAACGGTTACACCAAGGAAGAAATGAAGATGGTGTGGGAGACGCGCAAGATCCTGGAGGACGACTCCATCCAGGTGAATCCGACGGCGGTGCGCGTGCCGGTGTTCTACGGACACTCCGAGGCGGTGCACGTCGAAACGCGCGCCAAGATCTCGGCGGAGGCTGCGCGCGAGCTGCTCGAGTCAGCGCCCGGCGTCACCGTGGTCGACGAGCGCAAGCCGGGAGGCTATCCGACCCCGGTATCGCATGCGGCAGGCACCGACAGTGTTTTCGTCGGACGCATCCGTGAGGATATTTCACATCCGCGCGGACTCGACCTGTGGGTTGTGTCGGACAATATCCGCAAAGGCGCCGCATTGAATGCGGTGCAAATCGCCGAACTTCTGGTGAAGAGCTGGGCTTGAAGCATTCGCCGGTCATGAAGTGTTGACCGGTTCGCGGATCGTGGCTGACGCAGGTTTCCCAATCGCCTGTGTGAGTTACGGATGTGTTATAAGCCCGTTTCGAGATTGCCCACTGCGGGCCGGAACTGAGTTTTGGGGGATGCCTGGATGAAACGATCGTTGCAGCTTCCGCTTGCGATTGCGCTCGCGCTGGGCGCGACGAATGCGTTGGCGCTGGGCCTTGGCCCAGTCCACGTCAAGTCGAAATTGAATCAGCCGCTGGAGGCCGAAATCCCGGTAATCCAGGGGACGGCGGGCGAGGCCGAAGGCCTGCTTGCCAGCTTGGCCACTGCGGAAGACTTTGAGCGCGTCGGCCTGAATCGGTCGCGCTTGTCCGTTCCGCTGGAGTTCGCGGTAACCAAGAATGCCAAGGGCGAGGTGGTCATCAAGGTCACCAGCCAGGAGCCGGTGCGTGATGCGTTCCTCGACCTGCTGGTCGAGGCGAACTGGCCCAAGGGTCGCCTCCTGCGCGAATACGCGATCCTGCTCGATCCGCCGGTCAGCGCGCCGGCGATCGTGCGCAGCGCGCCCGCCGCGACTGCTCCGGTATCGCCGGGGACAGTCACGCTGGTGAGGCGCCCGCGTCCCGAGCCGGCGCCATCCGCAACGGCTCGGCCGACCCCGGCACCCGCTGCCGTGGCAGCCGCGCCATCGGCACCGGAAAGTGCGGAACGCAAGACGGTCGCCGGACAGCACAAGGTCGAGGCCGGCGAAACCCTGTCGGCCATCGCCAGCGCCGAAGCGGCGACGGCCGGTGTTTCGCGCAACCAGATGATGCTGGCGCTGTACAAGCACAACCAGGGCGCGTTCTATCGCGAAAACATCAGCGCGCTGAAGCGCGGTGCGATCCTGCGCATTCCTTCCGCGGCCGAAGCCAAGGAAGTCGGCAGCGCGAAGGAAGCCGCTGCCCTCGTCCAGGCACAGGTCGAAGACTGGCGCGGTGGTCGCGCCTCGCCGACGCTGGTCGCCGCTGCCGGTGAAGCGGCCCCCGCGCCGGCGCCCGAGAAGAAATCCAGGCCGACGGCTGCGGTTGCCGCCAAGGCCGCCAGCGAGCGTCTCGAACTGGTGCCCCCGAAGGCCGGCAAGGACAGTCTCGCGATGGCCGATCGCCCCGGCGGCGGTGGCGGCAGTGCCGCCATGAGCGAGCTGCGGGCCGAGCTGGCTCGCACCAAGGAGTCGCTCACCTCGCGCAATCAGGAAACGGGCGAACTCAAGTCGCGCGTGCGCGAGCTGGAAGACATCCAGGGCAAGAACGACCGCCTCATCAGCCTCAAGGATTCGGAAATCGCCGAACTTCAGCGCAAGCTGAAGCAGATGCAGGAG
>JASLGB010000163.1 GCA_030150315.1 Dokdonella sp.
CGAAGTGGCGCCAACCGAAGAAGCCGAGCACGAGCAATCCGGCGAGGAGGAGCGCGATGTTCCGACGCGACATGCGGAGATTCCTTTTTATTGCAGTGCGGAAAGACCCGCAAAGGCTAGCAGCGTGACGGTGAAAGCGGCGCACGCGCCGCGTAAATCCGCCTTTACATTTTTCGCCCGAGCCGGATTCACCAAGGCCGGATTCACCTGGGCCGGATTCACCTGGGCCGGATTGGAAAGCATTCGGCGGAACGAGTTCCGCTTGCAACCGGCGCGGCGGCCGCCATCTTGTGCAAGATCCCCCCGCTGCCGGCGACTTCCATGGAAAACTTCTGCGAACTGCCCGATGCCGCCGTCGTCGCGCGGCATGCCTTCCCCGATCCGGCCCTCGATCCGGCGCCGGCCACGCCGGGCGAGCAGGTGGCCGTGCTCGCCGGCGGCTGCTTCTGGTGCACCGAGGCGGTGTTCCGCGAACTCGACGGCGTGCTCGACGTGCGTTCCGGCTACAGCGGCGGCGATGCCGCCAGCGCCAACTACGAAGCCGTGTGCAGCGGCCGTACCGACCACGCCGAGGCGATCGCGATTCGCTACGACCCGGCGCGCATCCGCTACGGCCAGCTGCTGAAGGTGTTCTTCGCCGTCGCGCACGATCCGACCCAGGTCGATCGCCAGGGCAACGACCGCGGCCGCCAGTACCGATCGGCGATCTTCTGGGCCGATGCCGGACAGCGCGACGTGGCGGCGGCCTACATCCGCCAGCTGGACGCTTCCGGCGTGTTCCGCGCGCCAATCGCGACCCAGCTGCTGCCGTTGCAGGCCTTCCACGAGGCCGAGCACCATCACCAGAACTACGCCGCGCGCCATCCGGCGCAGCCCTACATCGCGGCGGTCGCCGCGCCGAAGGTGGCCAAGCTGCAGGCGCAGTTCGGCGACTGGCTGAAAGGCCGCGACGCATCCGCACCCGTCCGCGCGCCGGAATGAGCGCGCACGCCAGCCGGCGCCGCCTCGCTGCCCGGCGGGCCGCCGCGCCCACCCGCACCGCCAACCACGGAGATCCGACATGACCCATCCGCACGAAGCACGGCGCTCGGCCAGCGGCCACGACCTCACGCCCTTGCCGACGTCCGAGCGCGAACGCCTCGCCGCGCGCCTCAGCCCGGAGCAGCGCCGCGTGATGGTCGATCACGGCACCGAACCGCCGTTCTGCGGCGGCCTGCTCGACGAGAAGGGCCGTGGCACCTACGACTGCGCCTTGTGCACGCTGCCGCTGTTCCGCTCCACAGCGAAGTTCGAGTCGGGCACCGGCTGGCCGAGCTTCGTCGAGCCGTGCGACGCGCAGCATGTGCGCGAGGTGCGCGACACCAGCCACGGCATGGTCCGCACCGAAATCCGCTGCGCTCGCTGCGACGGCCATCTCGGCCACGTGTTTCCCGACGGGCCGCCGCCGACGCGATTGCGCTACTGCCTCAATTCCGCGGCGCTCGCCTTCCGTCCCGACTGAGGCCTCGCGCGTCATCGACGGCCGCGGCCATCCCGCGCGAACCGCGCGGCGCCACGCCGGCCGCGCGCGGCTGCCGGGGCGCGTGCCGGCGACGGCTATGTGCCCCGGTCGGAGAGTGACCCGCGTCCTTGCGAAACCGGTCCGGACTGGCCACGCTGGCAGTCCGTGGAACGCCCGATCACTGCGCGCCGAGGCCAGGCGATGAGCAAGACCGATCCGACAAGCAAGCACGCGTCGCGCGTCATCAAGACCGTGCGGCGCGAGCTGCAGAGCGTCTGCGCGCCGCACGTCCTCAGCTCGTGGGAGCGCTGCCTTGGCGACTATGGCATCCATCCCGACCTCGCACGCGACACGGTCGTGATCGGCGCCGGCGGCCTGCGCGAGCGGCAGCAGCGCCTGGCCACGCTGCTCGAGGTCGCGCAACCGGAGATGGAAAACCTCTACGAGCAGATTTCCGGCTCCGGCTACGTGGTCCTGATCGCCGATGCGGACGCGACGATCCTGCATGCCATCGTCGATCCGAACCTGACGCGCGAATTCCGCCGCGTCGGAATCTGGATGGGCGCGGTCTGGGACGAGCGCAGCGAAGGCACCAACGGCATCGGCACGGCCATCGCCGAGCGCGCGCCAGTGACCGTCAACGGCGACGAGCACTTCATGGGCTACAACATCGGCATGTCGTGTTCCGGCGCGCCCATTTTCGATGCGCACGGCAGCCTGATCGGCGTGCTCGATGCGACCACCGCCAAGAGCAACGAATCGCGCGAGATCCAGCGCCACCGGCTGCGACTGGTGGCGATGTCGGCGCAATTGATCACGCGCCAGCATTTCCTGCGCGAGTTCGAGGACGCGGTCCTGCTGCGCTTCCACAGCCGACCCGAATTCGTCGGCCTGCTGCAGGAGGCGCTGGTCGCGATTTCCAATGACGGAAACGTGCTGGCGGTGAACGACAGCGCGATGGCCCAGCTCGGACACGTCGATCGCGACAGCCTGGTCGGGCAGCCGGTCGAATCGCTGTTCCAGTTCAGTCTGCCCACCTTGCTGCAACGCGCGCGCAACGATCCGCGCACGCTGTGGCCGATCCGCGATGTCGGCCACGGCCGCCGCTTCTTCGCGCTGGCACAGGCCCGCACACCGGCGAGTGCACGCCGCATTGCGCCGGCACGCGGCGTGCCGGCCGCCACGGCGCCGATCGACGACGGCTGGCGCAACCGCGTCGGCACCGACCCGCTGGTACAGCGCAACCTGGACTGCGCGCAACAGCTGTTCGCGCGCAGCGTGCCGATCCTCGTGCTGGGCGCGACCGGCACCGGCAAGGAAGTGTTCGCGCGTACGCTGCACGACGGCTCGGCGTGGGCGGGCAAGCCGTTCGTCGCGGTCAACTGCGCGGCCATTCCCGAGTCACTGATCGAAAGCGAACTGTTCGGCTACACGCGCGGCGCCTTCACCGACGCCGATCGCCACGGACGCCCCGGCAAGATCCTGCAATCGAGCGGCGGCACGCTGTTCCTCGACGAGATCGGCGACATGCCGCTGGTGCTGCAGACGCGCCTGTTGCGCGTGATGGAACAGTTCGAGGTGGTGCCGCTCGGCGGCGATCGCGCGATTCAGGTGGAGCTGCACGTGATCAGCGCCAGCCATCGCGACATCCGCCGCATGGTCGCGGACGGCGAGTTCCGCGAAGACCTGTACTACCGCCTCAACGGCATGACGCTGAACCTGCCCAGGTTGCGCCAGCGCAGCGACCGCGCCGCGCTGGTGGAAACCCTGTTGCGCGAGGAGAGCCACGGCATCGACGAGACGACGGTGCACGCCGACGCGTTGCGCGTGCTGATGGCCTACCACTGGCCCGGCAACATCCGCCAGTTGCGCAACGTGCTGCGCAGCGCCGCGGCCTTGTGCGAGGGCCGCGTGATCCGTCTTTCCAACCTGCCGCAGGAGCTGGTCGATGCCGTCGCCAGTTCACCGCTCACGCCGGACACGGCGGAGTCGATCGACCTGTCCGGCACCCCGACGTTGCCGGCGCGGTCGCCGCTGGAAAGCGCCGAGCGCACGGCGCTGGTGCAGGAGCTGGAGCGTTGCCGCTGGAACATCTCGCGCACGGCCAAGGCGCTCGGCGTCGGGCGCAACACGCTGTACCGCAAGATGCGCAAGCACCGCATTGCCCTGCCGGAGTGAGGTCGCGCGGTGAGGCCGATGGCTGATTCCACCGCCCGCGCCGCGAGCCGCTTCGGCGCAGCACTCGGTCTGTTCTGCGCCTTCGCGGCGTCGCCGGGTTTTGCCGTGACGCCGGCCGCCTCGTCGTCGGCGCAGACCACCGACCTCGCGCGCATCGTCGTCAGCGCGACGCGCAGCGGACAGGATCCGTTCGATGTCGCGGCGTCGATCGATGCGGTCGACATCGATGCGGCGCCGGAGGCGGTCGCGCGCCTGTCCGCCCTGCTGGCCGGCGTGCCCGGCGTGCTCGCGCGCGATCGTGCGAACCTTGCGCAGGACACGCAGATTTCCATTCGCGGCTTCGGCGCACGCTCGACCTTCGGCGTGCGCGGCGTGCGCCTCTACGTCGACGGCATTCCGGCGACGATGCCGGACGGGCAGGGCCAGGTGTCGCATTTCCCCGTCGAATCCGCCGCGCGCCTGGAAGTGCTGCGCGGCCCGTTTTCGGCGCTGTACGGCAATGCATCCGGCGGCGTGATCCAGTTGTTCACCGCCGACGGCGCCAGCCCTTCGCGCCTCGAAGCCGGCGCCGCCGTGGGCGGCGATGGCCTGTGGCGCGCCGATGCCAATGCGCGTGGCCGTCACGAGGCGTTCGACTGGAACCTGGGTTTCACGCAACAACATACCGACGGCTACCGCGAGCACAGCCGCGCGCGGCGCGAAGCGGGCAATGCCAAGCTCGGCTGGCGTATCGGCGCGGGCCAGCTGACCCTGCTCGCGAATGCGCTGTCGCAACCGCTCGCGCAGGATCCGCTCGGCCTGACCCGCGCGCAATTCCAGTCCGATCCGCGCGGCGTCGCCGCGGCCGCCAAGACCTACGACACGCGCAAGCGCCTGCGCCAGAACCAGTTCGGCGCGATCTGGGAACACGATCTCGGTGGCGGTCACGCGCTGCGCCTGATGGCCTACCACGGCCGCCGCGAGGTGGAGCAGTACCTTGCCGTGCCGAAGTCGGCGCAGGCCAATCCGCTGCATTCCGGCGGCGTCATCGACCTGGGCGGCGATTACGCCGGCAGCGACCTGCGCTGGAACTGGAACGGCGAGCTGATCGGCCGTCCATTCGAGCTCGCCGCCGGCCTCGCCTGGGATCGCCAGCAACAGCAGCGGCGCGGCTACGAGAACTTCGTCGGCGAAACGCTGGGCGTGCGCGGTGCCTTGCGCCGCGACGAGATCGACACCGTGCGCGATTTCGACCAGTACGCGCAGGCCGGCTGGCAGGTGGCCGAAGCGTGGACGCTGAGCGCCGGGCTGCGCCGCAGCGACGTGCGTTTCGATTCCGCCGACCGCCATGTCACGGCGGACAATCCCGACGACAGCGGCCGCGTCGGCTATCGCGCCACCACGCCGGTCGCCAGCCTGCTCTGGCGCGCGACGCCGACCGTGCATGGGTACGCCGCATGGGGCCGCGGCTTCGAGACCCCGACCTTCAACGAACTGGCGTATCGCGCCGACGGCCGCGCCGGGCTGGCCTTCGATCTCGCCGCCGCGCGCACGCGCCATGGCGAGGTCGGCCTGAAGCTGCGCCCGAATGCCGATCTGGACGCGCAGTTCGCACTGTTCCGCGCCGACACGCGCGACGAGCTTTCCGTCGCCACCAGCAGCGGCGGTCGCGCCACCTACCACACCATCGGCCGCTCGCGCCGCGAAGGCGTCGAAGCGGCACTGGCCTGGCGCTTCGCGCCGGATTGGCGCCTGCACGCCGCCTACACCGGACTCGACGCGCGCTTCCGCACGCCGTTTTCGACCTGCGCCGGCACGCCGTGCGCGCCGACGACGGTCGCCGCCGGCTCGCGCATTCCGGGCATCGCGCGGCATCACCTGCACCTCGCGCTCGACTGGGGCGGCGAGCAGGGCTGGCGCGCGTCGGTCGCCGCCGATGCGGTCAGCGCCGTTGCGGTCGACGACCTCGGCAGCGATCACGCGCCGGGGTATGTGCTCGCGGCGCTGGATGTCGGCTACGGAGTCGCGCGGCCCGGCGGCCACTGGCGGGCCTTCGCGCGCGTGGAAAACCTGTTCGATCGCCGCTACGCCGGCTCGGTCATCGTCAACGACGCCAACGGCCGCTGGTTCGAGCCGGCACCCGGCCGCGCGCTGATGCTCGGCGCACGCTGGACGTGGCTGCGCTGAAGCGGCTTGCTCCGGAAGCGCGGCACCGAATCGGATCGGATCGAGGCGGCTGCTCCGAGGCGATTGCTTCGAGACGGAGTGCTTCCAGACAGGCTGTTCCGGGATCGGTGGCCGTGACAGAATCGGTCCGCGCGACCACTTTCGCGCACGGCGTCGCTGCCGCGACGACGACACTTCCTCGGGAGCAACCATGCTGCGCGCACTATGGATCGGAGCCGTATTCGCCCTTGTCACCGGACATGCACTGGCGCAGCCAAGCCGCGACAACGCGCGACTCGAAGCCATCTTCAAGCAGGACCAGCAGGCGCGCAGTCGCCAGCCGATCGACTGGAAAGTCGTCTCCGTGCAGGACAGGGAACACCGGGTCGAAGTGCTCGACCTGCTGAAGGCGGGCAAGGTCGTCACCGCCAACGACCATTTCCACGCCGCCATGGTCTACCAGCACGGCGATTCCCTCGATGACTATCGCCTCGCCTTCGCGCTGGCGCAGGTGGCGGCGACGCTCGATCCGTCACAGAAGCAGGCACGCTGTCTGACCGGCGCGGCGTGGGATCGCATGCTGATGAACCGCAACGTGCCGCAGTGGTACGGCACGCAATACCACCAGCCGGTGCCGGGCGGCCCGATGGCGCTCTATCCGGTGAACGAGTCCGCCGTGACCGATGCGGAGCGTGCCCAGATGAACGCGCCCACGCTGCAGGAAGCGAAGGATCGGCTCAAGCAGATCAACGCGAAGTAGCGCGCGTCCTATTCGATCCCGCGCACCGGCAGTTGCACGCGGTCGCCCGGGTCGTGGTCGAGACGCACCTTCTGCGTGCTGCCGCGGTACTCATAGACGACGTCGTAGGCGTACACTTCCTCGGTCGTTTCGGTGACCGGCCGGCAGCGGCGTTCGGTGGTCGTGTAGGTGTGGTTGCGCTGCTGGTTCTGCTGGATCTTCTTGCCGGCGTAGCCGCCGCCGACCGCACCGGCTACGGTGGCCGCGTCGCGTCCGCGTCCCCCGCCAACCTGGTTGCCGATCACGCCGCCGGCCATCCCGCCAAGCACGGTAACGGCGACCTGGTTGCGATCCTTTGGTTGCGCGCGATGCACGACGCGCTCGTCGCGGCATTCCTCGCGCTGGGTCTGGTTCTTGCGCTTCACCGGCTGCACGCTGACCACGTCGGCGTACCGCGCGCCCGAGCCATCGGCAACACCCACACGACTGGCCATCGGCGCGCTGGCGTTGTTGGCGGCCGGTGTGGCGGATTCAGGCGTCATGGGTTCCGGCGCAGCGGGTTCCGGCGCGCGTTCCAGCTCCGGCGCCGGCGACGAGGATTCCGGCATCGCGCCGCGCGGCGCGGCCGCCAGTTCGCGCGCGGTCGGGCCGCCCTGCGCATCGGCGCCCGCGTTCGCGGCATCCGGGTTTTCCACGGGCACCTGCGCCTCGGGCGGCTCGGTTGCAGCGGGACTGCTGGCCACCGTCGGCGCCGGCTTGTCGCTGCAGGCGGCGATGGCACCGGCCAGAGTCATCGCGAGCGCGATCTGCAAGGTCGTGGTCGAGAGCGTCTTCACGAGGGGGCTCCTTGTATGGATGCGGTCCACCAGTGTACGGCGCGCATCCACGCGATCCGCCGCACGGCCGATTCCCGTTCGGCTTTGGCTCAGGTGGCCTTGCGACGCGTTGCAGCCGCAGCGCCCGCCAATCGGCGCATCACCCGCTCGCTGTCACGAGGACTCCGCGCGTGAACCGCAGGTACGCGCAACGATCTTCTCCCACAGCACAAGAAACCTCACCGACGGCACGACGAACGCCAGCGGGCGACCTTCGATGCCCAATTGCGCCAGCCAGCTGCCGCAGGTCACGTTGGCATCCATCGGCTTCACCGAGGCTGGGTCTATCGGCAGCGAAATGCCCGCCATCGCAAGAGCGTCCAGATCCGGTGGCTGGACGACAGCCGTGTCTTGCAAGGTGATCGCCGCCACCGCTTCCTCCCAGCAGGCGTAGATCCCGCAGAATGCGTGTGGCAGCCGCTTTGCGTCCGAGCTTGCCGCCTCGACCTCCAGAAGCAATTCCCCTGTCCGGTCGGAAAGCTGCGAACGGAACACCTCGCCCGTCGACCAGTCGAAACGTGAGGGCAGGTCCGATGGGAGGGCGTCGCTGCCGACACGGGTGCCGACGGCGTAAAGCGCGCTGCTGAAGAAGTTGCGCACGAAAAGTACCGTCGGCTCACTGGTCGGCGTCCCGTTGATGGCGGCGACGTAGAAGCGCCAGTTGCTCTGCAGCGGGGAAGGGAACAGGCGGCGAAGCCGGCCCGAAAAGCGCGGGCCGAAGTGTCCGTGTCGATACATCAGGATCGTGAAAACTGCCTGCGTACCATGCTCGACGAGCGCGACCCCGGGCGGCGACAGCGATTGCGCAAGGTGCAGCGGAACCGGCCAGCTGAGATACAGCACGTCACGCACATCACTCTGGAGAACTGGGAAAGGCAGGCGAGCCAGAAGCCAGCGTCGCACGCTGCGCAACCAGCGACTGTTGGCCAGCCGGTTCGCCAGCCAGGCCCCGCGCGATTCGTCGGGATGTCGGTAGGTATGTGTCATGGCTGCCGAAGCTTGAAATGGGTCGGGTTGCGAAGCGTCGTTGGCTCGAAAGAAGTGCAGGGGGTACGGGACTGTTAGGCTCCGCCAAGCGCTCGAACATCGGGAAAGAGTACGGCGATGGCAACAAGTACCGTCAGAATGACCCCTCTGCCCACTAGCTCGCGCCAGGGGAACGGAATGTTCCCGTCCGGGTTGCCCCAGCCGCCGGGTGCGTCGTCATCTGCCGTGATGATGTGACCGACAAGCGCCCACGTGCTCGCGCCAATGAGCGTGTAGAGGTAGGGCACATGCCAGATCAGGGACAGCAGTGCGGTGATCGCTGCGACGGCGGCAACGGTCAAGGCAATGCGCCAGCGATCAGCACTCACAGCCGCATGCCCAACCGGATGACTGCTTCGGTAGAGGCAGACACTATGGGTGCAAGAACCTTGAGCCAGAACGTACCCGCCGGGATGTGCTCCAGGGACTTGTCGTGGTGCTTCTGCTCCTCGGCGACAATGGATGAGATGGCTGATACGGCGGCAGGATCATGGCCTTCAAGTGCGGCAAGCTGGTGCTCCAGGTGCCGGAGCACGACACTTTCAACGGCCACAGTCGTTGCTGCAATGGCACCGCGACCGAACAGGCCGGTCATGACCCCGAGTACGAAGCCGCCCACGCCACAAAGCCAGTAGCTGCGGCAGCGACGGCGACCGCGCCGCAGCAACTCAGCACCAAAAATGGCCCGATGCCGCTGCTCGTGTGAACGGAACTCACGAAGCTCGGCGACCATCCTTGGCGCAGTCAGCTTGGCCGCGAAAATCTGGCCGGTGTATATGCCTATGGCGCCATGCTCTCCAGCGTGATTGACCTTGATGATGCGATCGCCCAGGTCGGTGGGTACGGGTTGTTCGACTGCTTCCATGTGGATGTCGACGTCCGATTCGAGCCGTCGCGCGACGGCGTAGCGGGCTTAAGTGACGTTGAACGATCGTCGACTAAAATACGCCATCGTGATACCCGCCACGGAAAAGGCAATCACTGCCACCGGCCATGCAAGAAGAATGTAGGAAATAGTCATTTCAATCGCCATGGGAACAACCCATGGAAAGCCTTCGGCCGTTTCATTCTGAGACAGGAGGACGGCCGCAAGTAAAAAAACACTTGCCCCAGCAAGCGGCGCAAGAATGAAAGCCAGAACAGGACCCGCC
>JASLGB010000458.1 GCA_030150315.1 Dokdonella sp.
CGCGTTTGCCGCGATCGAGGCGCGTCCGCTGTTCAACGAGGACCGCAAGCCCACGCCCATCGATGATACGGCCGGAGAACTGGCCGAGACGCCGCCGGTCAGCCCGTTGAACGTGACCCCGACCGGCGTGATCGTGGACAAGGCGAACGATGTCCACGTGGCGATGGTGCAGGACATGACGCGGAACCAGTCGGTCGCCTTGCGTGTCGGAATGCCGTTGGAGGGCGATCAGGCCTCTTGGACCCTGGTGGAGGTCAAGCCACGCGCCGCGGTTTTCCGCAGCGCCGCCAACGAAGTCACCGAGATCGAACTGGAAGCACTGGCTGCGCCCCCGAAACCGCCGTCGGCCGTCAGGCCGCCGAGTCGCCCCGGAGCGGGCAGGGTTGCGCCGCCGGATGCGTCATCGGAAAAGACGGATGCGAACGCCGATTTGGCGCGCCGCATCGAGGAACGTCGCCGGCAGATGCGCGAAGACGCGGAACGCCAGCGCAACGGCGGCGCAGCCGCCACATCGAAGAAATGACGGAGTGAGTTACGTGCGATCGAAACTTGCGATCTTGCTGGCGACCCTGGGAGTCGCCCTGCTCGGCGGTTGCGCCACGCCAGCTCCCAAGCCGGAGCGGGCGCAAAACAGCGACATCCTGACCGCGGAAACGATCCTGAAGCCGGCGGCGCCGCTGGCCGCAGACGAGAAAGTCCAGGGTCTCTCGATCTCGCCCGAGACCAAGTCCGACCGGCCACCGCCGGCGCCGGAAATCCAGGTCGGCACCGCGAGCTTCTACAAGCCGCAGCCGCCGGTCCGTGCGAGCACAGGCGAAGGCCAGGTCACGTTCAATTTCGAGAACCAGCCGGTGCAGGCGGTGGTGAAGGCCATCCTCGGCGACATGCTGCAGGAAAACTACACCATTGCCCCGAACGTCGGCGGCAATGTCACCTATTCCACCTCTCGGCCGATCCGCCGCGAGGACGCGCTGCCGGTGCTGGAAATGCTGCTGTCGTGGACCGGCAATGCGCTGGTGCGCGAGGGCAATCGATACACCGTGTTGCAGGCCAAGGACGCGATCCCCGGCAAGCTCACGCCCAATGTCGGAGCGTCGCAGCAGCCGGGCTACGGCTTGCGCATCTTCCCGCTCAAGTACATTTCCTCGACGGAAGCGGCCAAGCTGCTCAAGCCGTATTCCAAGCCGGAGTCATTGGTCCAGGCCGATACCAACCGCAGCCTCATCGTGCTGGCCGGAACGCCGACCGAGCTGGCCAATTACCAGCGCATCATCGATACCTTCGACATCGACTGGATGAAGGGCATGTCGATCGGCGTGTACGCGATGCAGCACGTCGAAGTCACCAAACTGATGCCGGATCTGCAGAAGATCTTCGGCACCGAGGGGGAGTCGCCGCTGGCCGGCATGTTCCGCTTCATGCCGATCGAGCAGACCAACTCGATGATCGTGATCACGCCGCAGCCGGAATACCTGCGCCAGGCCGAGGAATGGCTGCGCCGCCTGGATCAGGGCGGCAAGGAAAACACGGTGCAGCTCTATGTCTACAACGTGAAGAACCTCAAGGCCGGCGACCTGGGCGACTATCTCAGCCAGATTTTCCTTGGCACCAGCAGCGGCACCCGCAGCAGCAATTCCGGCCGTGTCGGGCAGGGGCTGCGTTCGACCACGCTGGGCAGCCGTGGCGGTTCCGGCAACATGGGTGGCAACAACATGAATTATCAGGGTTCGCTGCGTCCGCAGTCGAACCAGGAGAAAGCCGAGCCGGCTTCGGCGCCGTCCGCGCCTGCCGCGGCGGGCGGCAGCGGAAACAAGGACACCAACATCCGCATCTCGGCGATCGAGGAAAACAACCAGCTGATGATCCAGGCCACGCCGTTCGAGTGGGACCAGATCGAGTCGGCCATCAAGCGGCTCGACGTGGTGCCGCTGCAGGTGCAGATCGAGGCGAGGATTCTGGAAGTCAGCCTCACGGGAGAACTCAGCTACGGCGTGCAGTGGTATCTGAATGGCATGATGGGGACGGCGACCGGGTCCGCACAGGAGAACGGCCGCTATCCTTATCCGGAAGTGGCTGGAAATCGCTGGGATCGTCATCGCCTGACACTTGGAGCCACCGGCAACGTCGCGCCGTCCAACAATGGCGGATTCTTCTACTCTTTCCTCAGTAAAAAATTCGAGGTCGCGCTGAGCGCTCTTGAAACCGATGGCGTCGCCAAGTCGCTCGCCGCTCCGTCGCTGCTGGTGATGAACAATCAGGAAGCGCAGATCAATGTCGGTGAGCAGATCCCGGTTCGTCAGACCTACTTCACCGGTATTGCCGGTATTGGCAACAACGGAAATACCATCGGTGGGGGCTACGGCACCGTGCAGTACCTCAACACGGGCGTGTCTCTGGTCGTCAAGCCCCGTGTCAATCCCGGTGGTCTCGTCTATCTCGACATCCAGCAGGAGGTCAGCAATCGCGGCGCTTCGGCCCCCGAGGACAACCCGCCGATCAACCAACGCCAGCTGTCGACGCAGGTGGCCGTGCAGAGCGGGGAGACGCTGATGCTCGGTGGTTTGATCAGGGATGATGGATCGGAAGGCAACAAGGGATTGCCCCTTGTGAGCAAGGTGCCTGTTCTTCGCAACCTCTTCGGCACGACGACGAAGAGCAGCAATCGCACGGAGCTGATCGTGCTCATCACCCCGCGCGTGATCTCTTCCGTCGATGAGGCCCGGCAGGCTACGTTGGAGTACACCCGCCAGTTCCAATCGCTGGCGCCGTTGCGCCCCGCAGCTCACTCGACCTCGACGCCGGCCCCCGAATCACCTCAGCCCGCGCGGACCTATCCCGTGCAAGAAATCACCCAACCTCAAGAGGAACCGTCGCGTGACCACTAAGACGTTCAAG
>JASLGB010000255.1 GCA_030150315.1 Dokdonella sp.
TGCCGCTCCTCGCACTCCTGCTGGTCTGGCTGCTCGCGCTCGCCGCACCTGCGGGCGCGCAGTCCAGCGACGATGCGGCAACGCCGGCGGCCACCGCCGGCCTCCCTTCGGCACCATCGATCAGTCTGTTGACCATCGGCCCCGGCGAGCTGTTCTTCGAACGCTTCGGCCACAACGCGATCGTCGTGCGCGACGACGCCACCGGCGAGGCGGTGGCCTACAACTACGGCATGTTCGATTTCGACGAGAGCGACTTCCTCGTCAATTTCGCGCGCGGACGCATGCAGTACCGCCTGATCGCCGGCGACCTCGCCGACGACCTGGCGATGTACCGCAGCGAACGACGCGAGATCACCGAACAACGCCTCGACCTTTCGCCGGCGCAATCGGAAGCCTTGCTGCGTTTCCTTGAGTGGAATGCGCAGCCGCAGAACGCGCTGTACCGCTACGACTACTTCAGCGCGAACTGCTCCACGCGCGTGCGCGATGCGATCGACCAGGCGCTCGGCGGCGCCCTGCTCAAGCAGAGCGAAGGCCGCTCGCGTGGCTACACCTACCGGCTCGATTCCATGCGCCTGATGGCACCCGAGAAGGCGCTGATGCTGCTGATCGATCTTGGACTGGGGCCGTTCGCCGATCAGCGTCTGGACTACTGGCACGAGAGCTTCGTGCCGGAAACGCTGGCGCATGTGGTCGGCGACGCACGCATCGACGATGGCCACGGCGGCACGCGCCCGCTGGCCGCTGCGGCGCAGACGCTCGCCAGCGGCGAGGTGCAGCAAGCACCGCTGTTGCCACCGGACCTGCGCTGGCCGTTCCTGTTCCTCGGCTGCGGCCTCGGACTGGTCCTGCTGTGGCTGTCGCGCCGCCAGACCGGCCCCGCACGCATCGCCCTCGCCACGTTCGCCACCGTGTTCGAGCTGGCCTGCGCGATCGGCGGCTTCACGATGCTGTTCCTGTGGTTCGGCAGCGAGCATGTCGCCGCATGGCGCAACGAAAACCTGCTGCTGCTCAATCCGCTGTGCCTGCTGCTGGTGCCAGCCTTCTGGCGGCGGCGCGTACCGGCCTGGATGAGTGGCCTCGCATGGGCGATTGTGACGATCGCGGGACTTGCGCTGTTCTCCAAGATCCTGCCGTGGTTCGTGCAGGCCAACCTGCACTGGATCGTGTTGCTGCTGCCGATCCACTTGGCATTGGCGCTGGCGATGCAGCCGCGCACGGCGCCAGGTACGACCTGATCCGGCCACAGCGCCGCAATCAAACGGTCTTGGAAAAAGGCCCCCCGGCAAACCGGCGGGCCTTTTTCTCATCCGAATCCTTTTCTGCATGAATCCGTGTCTGCATGAAGACACGCCTGCACGAAGCCACCGGCTTCCGGCACGCAGCGACGGGCGGCATGGCATCGCCTCCGCCCGATCGATGCCGATCGCGACTGGTGCCGCCTGCGGCGACGGCTCCCCGCCAGAGCTGGCCTGCGCATGGAAACGCCATCCGTCCATTGCATTCGCTGCACGATTCCCGTGCCGGGCGCGGCGCATACCCGTCGGCAGCGCGTGTGTCGAACCGCAACGGCGCCACCGCGTGACCGGGACTGCTACACCGATGCGTCCTGCGCGAGTCGTGCGAGCATCGAGGCCTGCCCCGCTCGCCAGCCGCCGTCTTCCAGCGCCTGCAGCAGGTCGGTGACGCGCGCCTTCACTTCGACACCGTGCACCGGCAGCACCAGCACGTCGCCGGGCTTCGCCCACGCCAGCAGCTCGATCACGGCCTCGTATTCGTCCAGCTGGCGCGAGACGGCGTCCGCGTCGATGCCCTGACGCAACAGCTCATCGCTGAGCAATTGCGCGACTTCGCCGGACTCGCGTCCGCGCAGCATGCCGCCGATGTCCTTCAGCACGACGCGTTCCGGTCGCGCGCGTGCGGCGACCGCCGCCAGCTCGCGGATTTCGGCATCGCCGCGATTGCCGGCCTGCCCGAGCAGCAGACCAAGGCGCGCACGGCGCAGATGCGCGATCACGTCGAGCAGGCCCTGCAGGCCTTCCGGGTTGTGCGCGTAGTCGACCACGACCGCGACATCGCCAAGCTGCAGATGCTGCAGGCGCCCCGGATTGTCGGTGCGCGATGCGCCGAAACGCGCGGCGACGGCAGCCATCGTCGATGCGTCGACACCAAGCGCATGCGCGGCCAGCGCTGCCGCGGCGAGGTTGGCGATGTTGTAGCGCGCGGTGCCGCCAAACGTCAGCGGCATCGCGGCGACTTCGCCAAGATCGTGCTCCACGCCAGCGACGTGCAGCAGCAGCCGCCCTTCGCGCAGGCCGCAGGTGACGCCACCCGCGGCGCGATGCGCGATCAGCAGTGGCGAATCCGCATCCAGCGAGAACCACGCGATGCGCACGCCCAGCGCGCCGCTCTTGCGCACCAGCAGGGCATCGTCGGCGTTCAGCACCAGGGTGGATTGCGCGCCGAGCGCGCGCGCGACAGTGAGCTTCACGTCGGCCAGTTCGGCCAGCTCGTGCACGCCGTATTCGCCAAAATGGTCGTCGCTGACATTGGTCACGACGGCCACATCGGCACGCTGCACGGCAAGGCCGCGCCGAAGCAGACCGCCGCGCGCGGTTTCGAGCACGGCGAAGTCGATCTCGGGAACGCGCAGCGCCGTGCGCGCTCCGGCCGGCCCGGAATAGTCGCCACCTTCCAGCAGCTCGCCATCGACGAACACGCCGTCGGTGCAGGTGTGCGCGACGTGCGCGCCACGCGCACGCAGGATGGCGGCGAGCAGGCGTGTGGTGGTGGTCTTGCCGTTGGAGCCGGTGACCAGCGCGATCGGCACGCTGCGCAGCGCTGTCCAATCGACCTGCGCCACATCCGGCAAGGCGTCGATCGGCCAGGTGGCGGCGTGGCGGCCGGCGCCAAGCGTCAGCGCATCGTCGTCGACCAGCGCATCCACGCCGTGCCCGCGCGCGGCGGCATGCAGCGCCGCCAGCGCGGGATGGCTTTCCTCGGCGGCAAAGGCGCGCAGGGTCATCAACGCCGAGGCCTCGTCCCATGCCGCCGGATGCGCCGGCGCGTGCAGGCCGACGGCTCGGCCGGCGTCACCCAGCGCCGACAGCAGCGCCCATTCGTTGACCTCGGTCGCGGCCAGCAACTGATCGATCGGCGCCGCCATCGCCAGCGATGCACCGCCGGCATGGCGCCGTGCCAGCAGCGGCGCCGACGGCCAGCCGAGCGCTGCGCGCGCACGCTCGACCGCGTCGCGCCACGCCGCCAGCAAGGCGTCGTCGACCGCGATGCCTTGCGTTTCCAGCACGGCACCGACATCGGCGAAATACAGGTTGCCGCCGGTCTGTCGCCGCGAGTCGTCGAAGGGAAGCACGGGCTGCACGCTCAGTCGTCGCTCTCGCGCGAAAGGAACACGCCGCGTTCGTCGCGCACGACGTCGCCGAGCGCCGCGAAGCCGGATTCGTCGAATGCCGGCTCCTCGATCGGCACGGAAACCGGCGCCGGACTCGCGACTTCCGGCGCGCCTTCCGGGCGGAACTTGATGATCTGCTTCCACGAGCGCACCAGCGCATCGGCGAACACCAGCAGCAGATCGCCGGGCCGCGCCATGCGCAAGGCCGTGTCGACCGCGACCTGCTCCTCGGCAATGATCGAGATCTGCTCGGCGGGCACGCCTGCGGCCTGCAGCGCCTTGGCGATGATGCGCGGCACCTCGTCGCCGTCGCGGCCACGCAGGGAATCGTCACGGCGGCAGATGTAGTGGTCGAACTTGCCGGCGGTCGCTTGCGCGATCGCGGCAAGGTCCTCGTCGCGGCGGTCGCCGGGGCCAGTCAGCACCACGATGCGTCGACCGGACACGTCCAGCCGCTGCGCGAGATCGGCCATCGCGCCGACGGCGTGCGCGTTGTGGCCGTAGTCGAACAGCACTTTGAACGGATGCTCGTTGAACACGTTCATGCGTCCGGGCGCCTGGAAGAAGGTGGTATCGAACGTGCGCAGGCCCTGCCGGATCGCGTCGAGCTTGATGCCCATTGCATAGGCCATGCATGCGGCGAACATCGCGTTCTGCACGTTGTGCAGCGCGCGGCCTTCGAGCGTGGCCGGGATCAGGTGCGTCCACAGCAGCGGAATGTGGCTGTTCCTGTCGTACAGCGTGATCATCGAGCCGTTGACGCCGGCCTCGAGCGCGCAGGCGCGGCCGCCCGCGCGCACGTGCTCGCGCACCAGCGCATGCGAGGGATTCATCGTCACGTAGCAGATGACCTTCGCGTCGGTGTAGCCGGACATCTTCAGCACGTTCTCGTCGTCGGCGTTGAGCACCGCGCAGTCCTGCGCGACCTCGACGACGATGCGCTTGACCTCGGCGAGCTGCTCGAGGGTCTCGATGCCCTTGAG
>JASLGB010000257.1 GCA_030150315.1 Dokdonella sp.
CGCGTCCGCGCGTCGCTGGCGAAGGCATTGGCCTGCGCCAGCGGTGTACGCCGACGCGCAAGGCCACTCAGCGCTGCTTGCCTTTCTTCTTGTCGCGCGGCGTGTAGTCGGGAACCTTGCTGGCGGCCGGTGCCGGCGCGGGCTTTTCCTTTTCCTTCGCCTTGGCCTTCGGTTCCGACTCGCCGCCGCCGTTGGAGCCGCGTGCGCGCAGCCATGCCGCGTATTCGTCGAGGTCGCCCTTGAACTCCTCGACCTTGCCGTCGGCCACGCGCCAGAACGTTTCGCAGACCAGGCCGGTGAGATGGCGGTCGTGCGAAACCAGCACGATCGCGCCATCGAAGTCGCTGAGCGCCTCGGCCAGTGCCTCGCGCATTTCGAGGTCGAGGTGGTTGGTCGGTTCGTCGAGCAGCAGCACGTTCGGCTTGCGCCACGCGATCAGCGCCAGCGCCAGACGCGCGCGCTCGCCGCCGGAGAAACCGTCGATGACCTCGAACGCGCGGTCACCCGGGAATTGCCAGCGGCCCAGATAGTCGCGGAAATCCTGCGTCGACACGCCCGGCGCGATCTCGCGCAGGTGGTCGATCGGCGTCTGGCCTTCGTGCAGCGATTCGACCGTGTGCTGCGCGAAGTAGCCGAGCACCAGATCCGGGTGTGCGGTGCGCTCGCCGGTCAGCAGCGGCAGTTCGCCGACCAGCGTTTTCACGAGGGTCGACTTGCCCGCGCCGTTCGGGCCGAGCAGGCCGATGCGGTCGCCGGCTTCGAGGCCGAACTTGACGTTCTTCAGGATGGTGACGTGATCGCCCTCTTCCCGGATGTCGTGATCGGACGGCCCGGCGTGCGCGTTGCCGGACAGCGTGTAGCCGGCATCGACATGGTTCAGGCGCAACAGCGAATGCGGCAGCTTCAGCGGTTCCGGGAAGTTGATGTGGATCTGGCGCTCGGCACGCACCGCTTCGGTGCCGGCCAGCTTGGCCAGTCGCTTGACGCGCGACTGTGCCTGCTTGGCCTTGCTCGCCTTGGCCTTGAAGCGGTCGATGAACGATTGCAGGTGCGCGCGCTCGGCCTGTTCCTTCTCGAACGCGATCTGCTGCTGGCGCAGGTGTTCGGCGCGCTGGCGCTCGAAACTGGTGTAGTCGCCCGTGTAGAGCTTGGCGCGGCCTTCGTTGAGGTGCAGCGTGTGCGTGCACAGGCCGTCGAGGAATTCGCGGTCGTGCGAAATCATCAAGAGCATGCCGGGATATTTCTGCAGCCACTGTTCCAGCCACAACACCGCGTCGAGGTCGAGGTGGTTGGTCGGCTCGTCGAGCAGCAGCAGGTCGGACGGCTGCATCAGCGCGCGCGCCAGATTCAGGCGCACGCGCCAGCCGCCGGAGAATTCCGACACCGCCATGCGATGCGTTTCCGGGCGAAAGCCGAGGCCGTGCAACAGGCGGCCGGCGCGTGCCTCGGCGTCGTAGCCGTTGATCTCGGCCATCTTCTGGTGCGCGGCGGCGACGCCGTCCCAGTCCTCGGCCTCGGTCGCGGCCTTCTCGGCTTCGAGCACGGCGTGCACTTCGGTGTCGCCGGAAACGACGAAGTCGATTGCGGGATCGGGCAGCGACGGCGTTTCCTGCGCGACGCTGGCCAGGCGCAGCTTGTTTGGCAGGTCGATGTCGCCCTTGTCCGGCTCGACCTCGCCCATCACCACCGCGAACAGACTGGACTTGCCGCAGCCGTTGCGGCCGACCACGCCAACCTTGGCGCCCGCGTGCAGGGCAACGTCCACATCGGACAGCAGCAGGCGTTCGCCACGGCGCAGGGCGAAATTGCGGAAGGCGATCATGCGGCTCGGACTCGGGGAAAAGAGCGGAATTGTACCGGCGTCGCGGGGGCGCCCGCATCCGCTTTTGTGCGGGCGCTCAGGCCACCGCGGCGAGGCGGTCGCGCACCTGCGCGGCGATGGCGAACGAGTGCTTGCGCGCGTCGTGGTCGTGGATGTTGGCGGTCAGCATGAGTTCGTCGGGCCGGAAGCGCTCGATGAACTCGGCGATGCCGCGCTCCACCGTCGCCGGGTTGCCGACGACCGAGCACGCCAGCGCCTGCTCCACGCCGAGTTTTTCGGCTGGCGTCCAGTAGCCCTCGATGTCGTCGATCGGCGCCGGCACCAGGCCCAGCCGACCGCGACGCAGGTTGACGAAGCTCTGCTGCAGCGTCGTGAACAGACGCCGCGCCTCGCCATCGCTGTCGGCCGCGACCACGTTCAGCGCCAGCATCGCCTGCGGCTTGTGCAGGCGCGCCGACGGGCGGAATTGGCGCCGGTACAGCTCCAGCGCCTGCGCCATCGCGTCGGGCGCGAAATGCGAGGCGAACGCGTACGGCAGGCCCAGCGCCGCGGCAAGACGCGCGCCGAACAGGCTCGAACCGAGGATCCAGACCGGCACGTCGATGCCGGCGCCCGGCACCGCGCGCACCGGCTGCCCGGCTTCGGCCGGCTCGAAATAGCGCAGCAGTTCGACCACGTCGTCGGGGAAGGCGTCGGCGCTGTCGTAGTAGCGACGCAGCGCACGAGCGGTCGCCTGGTCGGTACCCGGCGCGCGGCCGACGCCAAGATCGATGCGTCCCGGATACAGCGATGCCAGCGTGCCGAACTGCTCGGCCACCTGCAGCGGCGCGTGGTTGGGCAGCATGACTCCACCGGCGCCGACGCGGATGGCGGAGGTGCCACCGGCGACATGGCCGATCAGCACCGCCGTCGCCGCGCTGGCGATGCCAGGCATGTTGTGGTGCTCGGCCAGCCAGTAGCGCGCGTAGCCGAGGCCTTCCGCGTGGCGCGCGAGATCGAGTGTGTTGCGGAAACTCTGCGCCACATCGCTGCCTTCGCAGACGGGGGCGAGGTCGAGGACGGAAAACGGAATCATGCGATCGATCCTTGGCGGCCGGACTGGACATGTCGGGGCGCACGCGATCGGGTACAAGCCGTTGCGGCGCGTGGCCGCATGCCGGCGCGGGCGTCGCGCGGCCGCAGCACCGACGCCGATGCGGCAGCCGCCATCACGCCCTTCCTGCGCGCGAACGACTCGGGTCGCGCGGTTCCGGCGCGTCCTGCGGCACGGCGCGCGACTCGCCTTCGTCGCTGAGGCTGAACGGTGTAAACGATGTGCCGTGGTCGTACACGTCGATGCCCTCGCGGCGCTTGAGGAAGCCGACCGCGGCATAGGTCAGCGGCGTCATCACCACCTCGACCAGCACCTTCATCGCCCAGTTGAAGGCGATGACCTTGAGGATCGTCTCGCCTTCCCACAGCCCGGCGAACGCAATCGGATAGAAAGTGAGGCTGTCGAGGCCCTGCCCGACCACGGTGGAGCCGATCGTGCGCGTCCACAGCCAGCGCCCGCGCGTCCACAGTTTCATCTTCGCCATGACGTAGGAATTGGCAAAATCGCCGAGCCAGTACGCCACCATCGAGGCGAGCACGATGCGCCAGGTGGTGCCGAAGACGACCTCCAGCGCCGGTTGAAGCTGCGTGTTGTAGGGCTCGCTGGCACTCGGCGGCATCACCAGGATGACCCAGGTCATGACGCTGGCGAACACCAGCCCGGCGAACCCGACCCATATCGCGCGGCGCGCACGCGTGTAGCCGTACACCTCGGTCAGCACGTCGCCGAAGATGTAGCTGACCGGGAAAAACAGGTTGCCGACACCGAAGCTCAGCACGCCGAGCAGCGGCAGCGTGACGGTGCCGACCTTGGCCGGGCCGATCAGGTTCGAGCACAGCAGCACGGCGACCATGCCGCCGACGAGCATGTCGTAATAGCGGAAGCCGCGGACGGCCACTGGCGTATCGGGCATCGCAGAACCTCCGCTCCGGGCCCGCGCATGGTAGCGCGACCTCGCGTTTCCTCCGGCTTGCGCAGCAGGGTTTCTGCCCGGAGTATTGGCTGCGACTCCATGGAGGAATCCAGCAATGCCCCTGAATACCCGTGACATCCCCGCTGCCGCTCGCAGCACGGCAGGCCGCCTCTCGCTTGCACTGGTGGCCGCCGCCCTGCTTTCCGGCCCCGCTGCGGCGGTCGATGCCAACCTCGTGACGATGCGCATCGACACCGCCAAGCGCACGACGCTGACCGGCCAGCGCGTCGAATGGGCCGCCGCCGCGAACGATCGCGGCACGGTGGCCGCGACACGCGAACTGACCGCGCTGCGACTGGGCCTGAAGCGCACGCCGGAACGCCAGCGCGCATTCGACGCCTACCTGCGCGAACTGCGCGACCCGGCCTCGCCGAACTACCAGCGCTGGCTGACCCCGAGCGAGGTTGGCGAGCGCTTCGGCGCGAGCGACGCCGACATCGAGGCGATCTCCGGCTGGCTGCGCGACCAAGGCCTGAAAGTCGAATCGCTGTCCAACAGCCGCACGAGCCTGCGCTTCAGTGGCACCGCGGCGGCCATCGGCAGCGCTTTCGACACCGAGCTGCGCTGGTACGAAACCGCCGACCGGCAAAAGCGCATGGCGCCGGCGCGCGATCCGCGCATTCCGGCGGCGCTGGCCGATGCCGTGGACGGCGTGGTCGGCCTGAGCGAGGTGCGCTTCGAGCCGCTCAGCCGCATCGGTCGCCTCGACAGCCTGCCCGCGAACGGCGCGCGTCCGGCCTTGACCAACTGCCAGGGCGCAGATTGCGCCTACTTCGTCACGCCGGGCGATTTCGCGCGCATCTACAACCTCGAAGGGCCGAAGGCGCAAGGCCTCGACGGACGCGGCCAGACGATTGCCGTGCTCGGCCGCGCGCGCGTGCACAACGGCGACATCCAGGCCTTCGGCGAGCGCATGAAGGTCCCCATGAAGACGCCGAAGGTCATCATCGCCGAAGGCGGCGTCGATCCTGGCCCGGCGGCCACCACCTGCGGCACGGCCGGATCACCGAGCTGCGACGATCCGGACGAACTGACCGGCGACCAGGGCGAGGCGACGCTGGACGTCACCCGCGCCGGCAGCGTGGCGCCCGGCGCGGAGATCAAGCTGGTGATCAGCGGCAGGAACGACAACGTCGACGGCCTGATCCATGCGCTGATCCACGCGATCGACCACGAACCGCTGGAAGCCAACATCATCAGCATCAGTTTCGGATCCTGCGAGGCGGCCAATTCGCAGGCCCTTGGCGACGCGCTGGACGATGCATTCGCGCAGGCCGCGATGCAGGGACAGTCGGTGTTCGTATCGTCCGGCGATGCCGGCGCGGCCGACTGCGCCAAGTACTTCACCACACCGGAAGCCAATCTCTCGCGCAGCACCAACGTGTTCTGCTCGTCCGGCCACGTCACCTGCGTCGGCGGCACCAGCTTCGGCCTCGGCACGGCCAATGCGCAGTACTGGAGCGCGACCAACAGCGCCAACTACACCTCGGCCAAGGGCTATATCCCGGAGGGCGCGTGGAACGAACCGCTGGACTACGACGGCAAGCCCTATGTCGCCTCCACCGGCGGTGGCGTCAGCGTCTACATCCGCAAACCGTCGTGGCAGACCGGCCCCGGTGTGCCCGGCACGCAAGGCCGTTACGTCCCCGATGTCTCGTTCGGCGCCTCCACGCTGAACGGCTATTTCGGCTGCATGGCGGCCTCGCAGGGTTCGTGCATTCCGGGGGCGGACAACATGTTCCGGTTCGTGATCTGGGGCGGCACCTCGGCCTCCGCGCCGA
>JASLGB010000263.1 GCA_030150315.1 Dokdonella sp.
GCTGCGCGACGCGACCCTGGCCATGCTGTCCGGGCAGATGGAGGCGGCGCGGCACGCGCTGGAGCATGGCGTCGCGATGAACCTCGCGCGCGGCTTCCACCACGCGGTGTACGAGCGCGGCGCCGGTTTCTGCCCGATCAATGGACTGGCACTGATTGCGCACGCGATGCCGGACAAGCGCATCTTCGTGATCGATTGCGACGAGCATGGCGGCAATGGCACGGAAGAATTCACGCAGCGGCTGCCGAACCTCTACAACGCTTCATTGTTCGGCACGCGCTTTGGCTGCCTTGGCCACGAACGCTCGTGGACGTTCGAGGTGCGCGTGCCGCGGGACGGCTACGCCGCGTATGCCAAGGCGTTGCGCCAGATCGAGTCGCTGCTGGAAGCGGTGCGCCCGGATCTTGTGCTCTATCAGGCCGGCACCGACTGCCATGTCGGCGACCCCAAGAGTCGCGTGCGCCTGACTTCGCGGCGCATGCTCGACCGCGACCTGCGCGTTTTCCGCATGATTCGTCGCTTCAACCTGCCGGTCGTCATCGTCGTCGCCGGTGGCTATCAGGGCGCGGCGGAGATCGCCGAGCTCAATGCGCGGACCCTGCAGGCAGCGCACCATGTCTTCGGCGGCGAGAACTGACCGAAGGCCAGGCCGGGAAAGCCGAAGCCGCAACGCAGTTCCGTCCGCATCCCGCTGTGCCGGCGCGACAGCGATCCGCTCAGGCGGGTCGTCGCGCGGCGATGACGAAACTGTTGAACGGCGTCTTGCCCCAGAGCGGGCGCACATCGGCAGCCAGACCGGCGTCGCGCAGCGGGGCTTCGATCTCTTCGCGCGAGGGATAGTGCACGGCGGGGCTTCGCATCCATCCAGTCGCATGCAGGAAGCGCTCTTCCCAAACCGTCAGGCGGAAACGCCAGCCGGGTTGGCGCAGCACGTTGCGCACGATCAGGACGGCGCCGGGCGCGACGCGGGCGGCGGCAGCGCGCAGCAGGGCGCTCTGCTCCGCTGCGGGCAGGTAGTGCAGCACGTCGAGCAGGGCGACATGGCCGGCGAAATCGGGCAGGCCGGTCGCATCGCCCGGCTGCAGCTCCAGCGGGATCCCTCCCTTTGCGGCGGCTTCGCGCGCGGCCGCGATCTTGCCCACGTCGAAGTCGATGCCGAGATAGCGGCCTCGGAATCCGTTCTCGTGCAGGTGGAACCCGAGCAGGCCGAGGCCGCATCCGATGTCGAGCAGGGGCGTTGCATCGCCGGTTTCGATGGCGCCGGCGACGGCGGCGTAGGCCGGATCCAGCCGCAGCTTCCAGCGCGAGTAGTCGCGGTGCCACGGCCGGCGGAATCGGCCGGCGATGCGGCGGGCAGTGTCGGCGGGGTCTTTGTCGTGCATGGCGGTGTTGGATCGATGTGTGGCCGCGGGCGGCGGTGGGATCGCATCCTGCCATGACGGGATGCCTGCTGCCTGTTATCCTCGCGCGCCTTTTTCGACTGCGATCGACCTTGATCGCATTGAAAAAAACGGCTGGCTGCGGTCGCATTCCCGCAAGCCCGGCGCGATCGATGCCCGGTCTTTCGTACCGGGAAGCGGCAACGTGCATGCGACCACTTGCGGTCGCGAAGTTCAACAGGCGGCCAGTGTCGGCCGCGCTTTTCCTATCCGGAGCCTGTAGTGAAAGTTGAAGCGAACAAGGTCGTGTCGTTCCATTACACCGTCAAAGATGGCGGTTCCGAACCCGTCGATTCCTCGCGCGAGCGCGGCGAGCCGCTCGCCGTCCTGATCGGTGCGCAGAACATCATCGCGGGCCTTGAGAAGGCCATGCTGGGCCGCGAAGCGGGCGACAGTTTCCAGGTGGAAGTCGCGCCGGCGGAAGCCTATGGCGAGCGTCGTGCGGATTTCGTGCAGCGCGTGCCCAAGAAGTATTTCCAGCAGCCGGAAAAGCTGCGTGCCGGCATGACCACGGTGCTGCACACGAAGGAAGGCGGCCCGCGCATGGTCACGGTGCTGAAGGTCGGATCGAGCATCATCGACGTCGACCTGAACCACCCGCTGGCCGGCAAGACGCTGGCATTCGACGTCGAGATCACCGACATCCGTGATGCGACGCCGGAGGAAATCGACCATCGCCACGTTCACGGCGTCGGCGGTCACGAACACTGAGTCGTCCCGGGCCGCCGCCGCGGTGAACGCGGCGGCGAAGCCCCAGGCCATCCCCGGTGTCAGCGCGCGGCGAAGGATGGCAACCTTTCTCGCCGTGTGTCTTCCGCGGCTCGAGACCGCCGGCATTGCGTGCGGATCAGCGGCCGGGTTTCATTCCAGCGGGCGCTTGCCGTAGACGAAATGCTCGCGCCACCAACGCCCGTCAAGGCTGTCGAGGCGAACCGTGCCACCGCTGTTGGGCGCATGCACGAAGCGACGTTCACCGACATAGATGCCGACATGGCTGATGCTGCGATGTTCGGCGAAGAACACCAGGTCGCCGGGCTGCAGCGCATCGATCGATAGTTTGCGCCGTCCGACCTCACCCATCTGGGCTGAGCTGCGCGGCAATCCCACGCCCGCGGCATCGCGGAACACATAGCCGACCAGTCCGCTGCAATCGAAGCCGCCTTCCGGCGTGTTGCCGCCGTAGCGGTACGGCGTGCCGACAAGGGCGATGGCACGGAAAAGGACCGCGTTGGCCGCGTTCGCACGTGGCGTACCGACCAGCATGGGTTCGTTGCGCGGAGGCGGGGAGTCGCCACGGCGCGGCGTGCTGCCGCAGGCGGCGAGCAGGGCGGTGACGAAAAGCAGAAGGTATCGGGAGTATCCGGTTCCGGTCACGCGTCGACCTTCGCCATTCCCGGCAGGGCTGTCAACGTACGACGGGGGCTCAGCCCGTGCCGCCGCAGATTGTCAATTTCGGACGCGTCACGGCAACCGGTTCTTCGGGCAGGTCGAACAGCGGTGGCAATTCGCCGACCGAACTTTCGAACTGCGCCAGGCGCATATTGGCTGCGTCGACGACTGCGGCCGGAACTTCGCCGCGATCGAGCAGCGCGCGCACCATTGCGCGCTGCGGTTCGCCGAAATCCGGATCCAGAAGGGCTTCGTCGAGCGCGCAGATCAGAGCGGCCAGCCAGCTGGCGCTCGGGGCGCGCAGTGCAAGCAGCAGTTCGTTCGTCGAGACCTTCATGTTGCGCCTGTGGATCCGGAGGGGATATCCGGTCTTTGC
>JASLGB010000325.1 GCA_030150315.1 Dokdonella sp.
GGATCTCTCCAGCGGTGCCACGAACCACATGAATCGCGTCAGCGTGATCGTGCTCAGCGAGTTCGGACGACGCGCGATCGAGAACTCCGACGGCGGCACCGATCACGGCTACGGCAACGTCATGCTCGCGCTCGGCGGCCGCGTCAACGGTGGCCGTGTCTACGGCAATTTCCCGGGGCTGGAAAACCTCTACGAGAACACCGACGTCGGCGTCACCACCGACTACCGCCGCGTGATTTCCGAAGCGCTGATCCGGCGCATGGGCAATCCGAACGTGTACTACGTGTTCCCGGGCTACGCCGGCTACGCGCCGATGAACATTTTCCAGGGCAGCGACCTGCCGCCAACCGGGTTCGACCAGATCTTCAGGAGCGGCTTCGAAAACGGCTGATCTCCGCGCAGCGAAGTCGAATGAGCGCGCCGCCCTCGCCTCTCGCTTTCCGTCTCCGCGACGCTGCCGTAAAATGTCCACCGCCACCACCCAAGGCCCGTCATGAAATCCGCCAGCCTCGCAGCCCTTGTCGCCGCCGCCGTCCTGACCGCTCCGGCACGGGCCGATGTCCCGTGCACGCCAATCGTGCTGCCCGCAACCGCGCAACTGCGCGGCGCGGCACCCAGTTTTCCGCTGTGGGCCTATTCGATGCTCGGCGACGGCACCACCGACCTCGGTTTCGGCGGCCCGGAGCCGGACGATTTCCAGATCGAGTTCTACAGCGCCGCCGTCGGCACCTTCGACCTGGCCAGCGGCATTGAAGCCAACTTCGCGACCTGCGAGCGCTGCGTTCTGCTGTCCGAGGACATTCAGGGCGTGCAGGGAATGAAATCCTATTTTCCGGATGCGGGCGCGCTGACCATCAGCACGGCGCCCGGCGCGCCGGAATTGGCGATCGGCCTGAGCGGACTGCGTCTGGTGGAAGTCACGATCGACCCGGACACCTTAGTTTCCACGCCGGTGCCCGGCGGCGCCTGCTTCGAGCAGGTGAGCGACGCCATTTTCGCCAACGGCTTCGAAACCCCTTGACCGACACGCTTCGCCGCGGCGCCGGAAATCGGCACCGCGGCGAGTCCTGCGATCAGTCGCGCGCCAGTTCGTTCGCCGCCGCCACGATGTCCGCATCGCCCGGCAGCACGAGGAAAGCCGCGCCGGCCAGCGGCGTGTAGGTGTCGGCACCGACCACGCGACGCAGCGGCGTGGCGCCACTGCCGCCTTCGACGATGGCAGTGATGACGCCTTCGCCGACGCCGGCCGAATGGCGGCCCTCATCCACCACGAGGATGCGCTTGGCGTTCTTCGCCTGCGCCGCGATGAACGGCTCGTTGAGCGGCACCAGCCAGCGCAGGTCGATCGTGCGCACCTTCCAGCCGTGCGCCTGCTCGATTTCGCGCGCGGCGCGCAGGCTCATCGGCACGCCGTTGCCATAGGTGAAGATGACCAGATCGTCCGCGGCCTCTTCGTAGACACGGCCTTCGCCGAGCGTCATCGCCTGATCCGGCGCCGGATACACGGTCGACCACAGGCCGTCGCCGGCCTCGTACAGATCCTTGGTCATGTACAGCGCGATCGGCTCGAGGAAGATCGACACGCGACCGTCGACCTTGGCCAGCGCCGCCAGCGTGCGCAGCATCGTCGCCGCATCGTCGCCGCGACTCGGGCAACCGACCACGAGGCCGGGGATGTCGCGCAATGCGGCAATCGAGTTGTCGTTGTGGAAATGACCGCCGAAGCCGCGCTGGTAGCCGAGGCCGGCCATGCGCACGACCATCGGGTTGCGGTACTGGTTGTTGGAGAAGAACTGCAGGCTCGCCGCCTCGCCGCGGATCTGGTCGCAGGCGTTGTGGAAGTAGGCGAGGTACTGGATCTCGGGGATCGGCAGCAACCCCATGTTGGCATAGCCCTGGGCGAGGCCGAGGATCATGGTTTCATCGAGCAGCGTATTGAACACGCGCGCGTTCTTGAACGTCTTGTGCAGGCCCTTGGTCAGCGTATAGACGCCGCCCTTCTGCGCCACGTCCTCGCCGAACAACAAGGCTTCGGGGTATTTGCAGAACAGGTCGTGCAGCGCGTTGTTGATCTGGATCGCCATGTGCCGCGCGGGCTGCTTCTCGGGCAGCTTGTCCTCGCCACCGAACACTTCGGCACGCTTGGCCGCATCGCCGGTACGCATGGCTTCCTCGGCGACCTTCGCCGGCGTGTACGGCGCCAGCGGCTGCATCACCTGCTCCAGCGTGGTGATGCGCGGGCGACCATCGGCCTCCTCGGCGGCGGCGAAGCACTTGGCGCGCGTTTCCTCGTACTTGGCCAGCAGCGAATCCTTCGTGTACAGGCCCGATTCGAGCGCAATCGCGGCCGAGCGCAGCAGCGGATCGGTCGCCTCCACTGCCATCAGCTCCTCGAAGCTGCGCCACTCGATCTCGAAGTCGGTACCGGCGTGACCCATGATGCGCGTGGTGCGCAGGTGCAGGAAGGTCGGCCGGCGCGTCGTGCGGCAGTGGTGCACGGCGCGTGCGACCTGCTCGTAGCCTTCCGCCAGATCGAGTCCGTTGGCCTCGAAATAGTCGAGGTCGCGGCGGCCGCTGAAGCTGGCCTGGATCCAGTTGTTCGGCGTCTTCACCGAGATGCCGATGCCGTTGTCCTCGCACACGAACAACACCGGCGCGGCCAGCTTCTGGTACGCGGTCCACGCGGCGGCGTTGAAGGCGGTCTGCGCGGTGGCGTGGTTGGCCGAGGCATCGCCGAACGAGCAGATTGCGATGGAGTCGGCCGGCACCGGCAGCTCATGCCCGATGCGGCGCGACTGCTCGATCGCGACCGCCGTGCCGAGCGCCTTCGGCAGATGCGAGGCGATGGTCGAAGTCTGCGGCAGCACCCACAACGGCTTGCTGCCCCACACCTTGTGGCGGCCGCCCGACGCCGGATCTTCCGCGCTGGCGGCGAACGACAGCGCCGAATCCTTGATCGGATCCATGCCAGGCAGCTTGCGGAAGCGCTCGGCCATGAAGCCGCCACTGCGGTAGTGCAGGAAGGCCGGGTCGGTATGGCGCGTCAGCCGCGCGACCATCGCATTGCCTTCGTGGCCGGACGAACCGATCGTGTAGAACACCTTGTTCTTCACGCGCAGCACGCGCGCCATCAGGTCGAGATGGCGCGAGATCAACTGCGACTCGAACAGGTCGAGGAAGTCCTGCGCGGTACACAAGCTGCCGGCGAGCACCGGCTCGTCGGCGCGTGGCGCGCGCGGCGGCGTGCCGGACCAGTTCTGCACGAACTCGACGAAGTTCTGGTCGCAGACTTCGGCACGGTTGACGTTCTTGTGTCGGGCGGGGATCGGATTCGGAATGGCGTTCATCTGGTGGATGTCTCGGGTTCAGGCAAGGTCGCGGCCGGTCAGGTCGCGGTCGTGGTGATCGTGTCGGCCAGCTGCCGGACTTGCGCCGTATGCAGGCCGGAATCGAAGCGGATGGTGTTGGCGCCGCAGTCGAACGCAAGGGTCTTACCCAGCCCGCTCCACGGCAGATTCGGCGTGAACTGCGCAAACGCGGAATCGATGCCGTCGCCGACGACCGGCGTCATCGCGCGCTGCAGCGGAGCGGGCTTGAATGCACGCATGGCCGCCTCAGAATCCGTAGCCACGGTAGGTCGTCCACGCCGTCGGCGGCGCGACATTGACTTCCGGCTGCGGCCCGCAGGAAAGATCGGCGCGGTCCCACGGCCACTGCGTCAGATAGAACACGGTGCGTCGCGTGCTGGCGATGGCCGATGCCAGCCCCGCCGCGGCGAGCGGATCGTCGTAGTAGGACTCGGCGATGATCCATCCGGCATTGCGCCAGCCGAGGGCGCCATTGGCATCCTCGCGCACCATCGCGTCATGCAGCGCGATGAACTTGTCCGCTTCCGACACACTCGCCGTGCCGTAGAGGTCGGCCGCAAACAGATGCGGATAATTTCCCTCGTAGACGAAGCGCATGTGGCGCACGCGCTGGCGCAGACGAGCCGGATCGGCGTCGGTGAGGAAAGAGAACCCCACCGTGTCCTCGCGCCCGTAGGCGGCGAAATAGCGCTGCCAGAGATCGCGGACCGCTTTGCTCCAGTTCGTGTTCGCCAGATATTTCCACGGCTCCGGCAAGGGCGTTCCGGAATCGCGTGGCGCGCCCTCGACCATCAGATCGATGCGATAGGAAAGACCGGCGGCGACCAGGGCCGGACGCACCTTGGTGATGAGATTCCAGTACTCGGCCACGATCGCCGAACCGTAGACATAGCCGTCATGCGACGGGCTGATCGAGCCGACCGGGAAGAAGCGGAACAGGATTTCCTTGAAACCCGCGGCCTTGGCGTCGGCAAGCAGGGCTTGCACGTTGAGCACGGCCTGCGCCACCGCCGCGGGATTGGAAGAATCCACCAGGGTGCCGTTGTCGCCGACATCGCCGTGAAAGAAGTAAATGCCCAGACTGAGGCGCTGCTGGCCCGCGGCAATCATCGCCTGCAACTGCTGCTTGGCGAGTGTGCGCACGCTGCCGGCGCCGGGAATCGCCTTGTGATAGCTCGCCACCAGCCCGAACGGCTCGCGGTCGCAGGCGCTGACGCGATACCAGTGGTAGTTGCTGCCGCCCTCGGCGGCGCCCGCCCGCTCGAAGCCCGAAGCGTAGACAAGATCCTTGCCGAACGCGGGATAGGCGCCCGCCGAGGTGGCGAACAATGCCGCCAGCGAGGCCACAAGCACGCACACGGCGGCGCGCACGCAGACGAAACGATTGCCCTTATCCATGCGCAACTCTCCCGCGCCGACGCGCCATCCATTCCTCGCGCGTCTGGCCCCAGATCTCGATCGGCAACGACTCGAACGGCGCCGGCAACTGCCCCGGGCCGCGCAAGCGCGAACCCAGGCGGGTAGCCAATGCCTGCGAAGGACGATTGTCCGGATCGATACAGTGGATGACGTCGGTCCAGCCGAGATGGTCGAAAGCCCAGTCGATCGTGGCAGCCGCCGCCTCCGCCGCATAACCTCGGCCCCAACCCTCGCGCGCGAGTCCCCAGCCGACTTCGGTGCCAGGCCAGCCGTCCGGCACCCACGGGCCGACGCGACCGATCCAGCGTCCGCTGGATTTCTCGATGACCGAGAACATCGCAAACCCCTGCATCGCCCACGCACCAGCCATCGACAGGAAGCCGCGCCACGCCGCGGCGCGCGCCTGCTCGCCGCCGATGAAATGGGCCGCTTCCGCGTCGCCCATGAAGGCCGCCCAGCCCTCGAAATCCTCGGGTGCGGTCGGGCGCAGCAGCAGGCGCGGGGTTTCCAGACGAAGATCAAAAATGCTCATCGCATACGCCGGCCGGAGAGCCACTGTTGGCGCGACTGCGCCCAGATGTCGATGGCCACCGATTCAAACGGCGGCGGCAGTTTTCCCGGGCCACGATTGACCGAACCGAGCCGCCGCCCCAACGCCTGCGAAGCCGTATTGCCGGGATCGATGGAGTGGATGACTTCGCTCCAGCCGAGATTCGCGAACGCCCAGTCGATGGCTGCCGATGCCGCTTCGGTGGCATAGCCCTTGCCCCAGGCCGCCGGAGGGAACGCCCAGCCGATTTCGGTGCCCGGCCAGCCGTCCGGCTGCCACGGCCCGGCCTGGCCGAGCCAGCGGCCGCTGGCCTTCTCGATCACCGAAAACATCGCAAAGCCCTGCACCAACCAGGCGCCCGGCATCTGCAGGAACTTGCGCCAAGCGGCCGCACGCAGCAGCACGCCGCCGATATGGCGCGTCGCGTCCTCGTCGGCGTGCATTTCCGCATAGGCATCGAAGTCCTCGGTGCGCGGAACGCGCAGGATCAGGCGTTCGGTTTCAATGCGCGGCCCGGAAGCGGCCACAGCGGAGAAAAAGGTGGAAGGTTCCGGGTTCATCGCGCGTGCTCCGTCGCCGTCTTCGACTCGTGGATGCAGCCCGGTGCGATCTGCGCGATACGCGGATAGTCGGTGCTGCGGCAGTGCCATTGCACACCCATCGTGTCGGCGTGGCTGAAGTCGGCCTCGAAGCGGATGCGTCCGCCATCGACACCGGATGCCGCATCGAACACCAGTTCGATGTCGCCATCGGCCAGCAAGGTCGCCGAGGTCAGCGACTTGCCGCGGTAGTGCGACGGCGCTGCCAACCCGGCATCGGACTGCCGTGCCGGCAGGCGCCCCATCGAGGCGTAGTATTCTGCGACCGCCACCTTCATCGCCGACGCCACCGAAAGGTCGCTGCGGATCCGCGTTCCGGCCTCGTCACCAACCATCGCCAAGGCCTCGTTCGACTGCACCAGCGTGGCTTCGCTGCGCGATTTCTGCTGTCGCAGCTCGGCCGACTCGGCTTGCGCGGCCTGCAGCTGCTGTTGCGCCATCTGTGCCTGCTGGCGCAGTCCGGCGGCCTCGGCAGCCAGCTGCGCCCGTTGCTTCTCGGTGATGGCGAGCTTCCACAGCGCAACGCCCAGCGCCGCAGCCAGGAGCGCCCACGCCGTCCCTGCTGCCGCGCTGCGCATGGCGATCAGAACGCGTTGATGCCTGTCACCTCGCGGCCGACCACGAGCTGATGCACCGTTTCGGTGCCCTCGTAGGTGATGACCGATT
>JASLGB010000400.1 GCA_030150315.1 Dokdonella sp.
CACCGCTCGCCGCCGGCAGCGAGGCTTCACCGGCGGCGAGCGGTGCCAGCACGTGCGCGCGCGCCTCCGGCTACGCGGGCAGCGGGCCGAGCGCCTCGGCCAGTGCCGAGGCATGCACGCGCGAATCCTGGCGGGCGTCCAGCCGTGCCAGATGGAAGCCGAACGTGGCGATGCGCCGTTGCAGGCGGCGCACCGAGAACCAGCCGGCATGCGCGCCGCCATGCGCGCGCAGCGACGCGGCGATGAGGTCGATGTCGTCGGCCAGTTCCTGCGGCGAGGCATATGCCTCCGGCGCATCGCTTGCGGTCGCAGCCAGCCGCGCGATGACCAGCTGCAGTAGGTTGCGGTACGGCATGTCGGCGTGGCGCGGGCGGATCTTCGCCGCCGCCGCGGGCAGCCGTTCGCGGTAGTGTTGCAAGCGGGCTTGCAGTTCCGGCGTGACCGCGACGCGGCCGAGCGTCTGCGTCAATCGTCGCGACAGCTCGCTGCATTCGTGGCGGTAGCGCGACAGCACCAGCCGGCGTTGCGTGCGCAGGGTTGCGGCGATGGTGTCGGCGCCGACGTTCGGGTTGCCGTCCATGTCGCCGCCGACCCACGATGCGAACCGCAGCAGGCGCGGCAATTTCGGGCAGGTGCCGTAGACGGCGACCATCGCCTGCTCCAGCACCTCGTGCAGCACCGGCAGCACGCGGTAGATCGGATCGGCAAGATAGAAATCCACGTGCGCGATCTCGTCCTGCACCGACGGGCGCACATGCGAGATGTCGGCGGTCTGCCAGCTGCTGGTCAGCGCCATGCGCAGGCGTGCCCAGTCGCGCGACTGCTCGGCACTGGTGCGCGGCCCGGTGAAGTCGGCCATCAGCGCGCGCACGATGTCCTGTTCCTTCTCCAGCAACACGCGCCGCGAGGCCTCGGTCGGATGCGCGGTGAATACCGGTTCGACCTCGATGCGCGGCAGTGCGGCGAGGATCTCCGCCGCGTCCACGCCGGCATCGCGCAGGCGTTGCAGGACGTCGTGCAATCCGTCCGGCTGCGGCGTGGCGTTGGTGATCTGGTATTCGCGCCGGCGCCGGATGCGATGCACGCGCTCGGCGATGTTGACCATCTGGAAATAGGTCGCGAACGCGCGGCTGATCGCATCGGCGATCGGGCCGTCGAGGCCGGTCACCTGGTCGGCGAGCGCGGCCACCGGTTCGGCTTGCTCGCGTCGCCGGATCGCCGTCGAGCGGGTGCTTTCCACGCGTTCGTAGAACGCCTGGCCTTGCTGCTCCACCAGCAGTTCGCCGACGAGCCGGCCGAGCCGGCGCACGTCGTCGCGCAGACCTTGTTCATGCGCACCGAATTCGGTTTCGCGGCGTTGTTCCTTCACTTGAACCCCTTCGCTGGACGATGCACCGAGCTTAGCAAGGCGTGCGATTGCGTCGCGAAGCCGCCGGTCCGCGCGGTCGCGGCGCCGAAAATCGCCGAAATCGCCGGTTTTTCCGGCGCATGCGGCCGGTTTGGCAGCAATGGTGTGCCAGAACACATTGCCTTCACGAACATGACTATCGAATAGGGAAGGGGGTTCCCATTGGAGGGACGGATGCGGTGGCAGCCAGCCCCGCACCGCGGCATCCGGTCCGGCTGGCAGAGGATGTATGGCCGATATCGAGTTCCGCCTGGTTTCCGACCGCAGGGAGGGCTTGCTGCTCGAACTCGGTCGCCTGATCGTTGCCAGCGGGTTCACGCTGCAACGCCAGCGCATGTTGCGCACCGAAGAGGGCGTGGTGCTGACGATGGTCGTGCGCGGGCCGGAGTCGAGTCTGCTGATGCTGGAGGATCGCCTCGGCAGCCATCCGTTGGTGCAGAGCTTCGAATCCGGGCCGGTCGATCCGGCGCAGGCCGCGGCGGCATCGGCCGCTGAATCCAGGCCGCGAACCGCCGCCGAAGCGGCGCCTGCCGACCCCAGCGCGCCGCCGGACCCCGCCCGCGTCGAAGCCGTTCTCACTTCGCTGGCACGCGATTTTCCGGACATCTTCAGCCGCGTCCTCGCGTTCGCACACGAACTGTCGCCGGCACACCGCGAAGCGTCCACGCGCTACGTCGGTACGCGTCTCGGCGCATGGATCTACAAGCGCGATTTCGGGCTTGGCGCGCGCTTCAACCTGGTCGAGTCGGTCAGGCACATCGCGCTGCCCGCGATGCGCCAGTTGCTGCGCGATACCGACCTGTCCGGCGACTCGCTGCGCATCCGCTCCAGCCCGTTCACCGGCATCAACCTACATCGCGGGCCGAGCTGCCATTTCCTGCGCGGTTGCCTGGAAGGCCTGCTCAACGAGCCCGGCCATCTCGGACGCCCGCGTGTCCTCGAAACGTTCTGCCGCAATACCGGTGCAGACGCCTGCATCTTCACTTTCGGAAGCTGATCGAACACAGCCAAAGGAGGGAACAGCCATGCACGACCACGACATCCAATGCATCCACGACCCGATGCTTGTCGCCTTGTCCTATCTGGTTGCGGTATTAGGTTCTTACACCGCCTTGCAGCTGGCGGTCGGCATACCGGCGGCCCGCAGCAGCACCGAGCGGCTGCGCGCGATCCTGGCCTCCGGTGGCGCGATGGGCAGCGCCATCTGGGCCATGCACTTCATCGCCATGCTCGCCTGCAACATGGACGTGCAGGTCACCTACGAGCCGGTGCTGACCGTCGTGTCGGCGCTGATCGCGATGGCTTCGTGCATGGCCGGCCTCGCCATCGCCGGCAGCGGCGTGTTCACCAATGTGCGACTCGGCATCGGCGGCCTGTTCATGGGGCTTGGCGTGGCCGGCATGCACTACGCGGGCATGGCCGCGATGCGCATGGCCGCGGTCGCGCAATACGACACCGGCATCGTCGCGCTGTCCGTGCTCATCGCCGTGGTCGCCTCGTGCGCGGCCCTGTGGCTGGCATTCAACATGCGCGGTGCGGCGCTGATGCTTGGCAGCGCCCTGGTCATGGGCGTGGCTGTCTGCGGCATGCACTACACCGGCATGGCGGCGGCGACCTTCGTGCCGACCGGCGAAAACCCCGATATCGCCACTGCCGGCGGCATCGGCGGCCAGTATCTCGGTGCGACGATCTTCATCGTGACCACGCTGATGCTGGGCCTGGTGCTGGCCATCAGCATGATCCGCCAGCAGCGTCGCGCGCTGGTACGCATCTGACCCGCCCCGGACACGGCGCTGCGTGACAGCAACCTGCCGCGCGGCGCCGTTTTTCGTCCGACTGTGGAGTCTTGCTCAGGCGCCGCGATCGCTGCGCAAGGCGCGGGTGGATCGCCGGTCGCCGGCCGCGCCGCGGCCGACCAGCAGGCCAAGCCCGACGATGCCGGCGATGACCAGCGCCGATCCGACCGCGGCCTTTCCGCTTGGTGCCGCCTCGCCGAGAAACGCCACGCCGAGCAGGGTGGAGAACAGCAGTTCCGCCGCCTGCATCGCCTCGACTGCGCCGAGCGCCGCCGGATCGTTGCGCACCATGCCGGTGGCCTGGAAGAACAGGATCGTCGCGATCGCGCCGGCAAACAGGGCGACGCCGCCGGCCAGCAGCACTTGCGAGCCGGATGGCGCGCCGGCCACGCCGCCGGCATACAGCGCAATCAGGATCCAGAACGGCTGGCTGGCCAGCGTCATGCCGAACACGCGCTGGGTCGCGTTGAGATCCTCGCCGGTCTTTTCCAGATGCAGCAGGATCCCCCGATTGCCAAGCGGGTACAGGAAGGCCGCCGCGGCAACCGCCAGCAGGGCCAGCCATGCATCGCGATCGAGGCGGCCGTTGAAATGGCCGATCTGCATCGTCACCACGCCCGCGACGATGACCGCGCCCAAGGCCAGTGCGGCGCGCGGCAGGCGCGCGCGCTCATCACGGTAGAGCAGTGGCGCCAGCAGCATGCCGGCGATGACCGTGAGCTGGAACGTGCCGGCGACCAGCCACGCCGGCGCGTAGGCCGCCGCCCACGTCAGCAGCACGCAGAACAGCGCGAAACCGACGCCGCTCCATGCCAGCCAGATCCACGGATGCGCGCGCAACGCGCGCCAGACCGGCGCGAAGCCGCCCTGCCACGGCATCACCAGTGCCAGCATCGGCAAGGTCAGCAGATAGCGCAGGGAGGCCGACCACGCCCAGTGGCCGCCGTCGCTGGCCATCGCGCGGTTGAGGACATAGGTCGAAGTGAAAAACAGCGCGGACGCCAGCGCGACCGCCACCGCCACGATCGCATTGCGGCGCGACGGGGCGTTCATCGGCGCCTTCGCACGGACAGCCGCTCGACCGGAAAGGTCGCGATGTCGGCACCGCGCTCGCGTCGCGGCTGGCCCGGTTCCGGTGCGTGCGCGGCGGCGTAGACGACCTCGTAGGTCGCCGGCAGCACGCCGTCGTGGCGGAACGCCTCGTAGGCGTCGATCACACGGGCGAAGTGCGCCTTGCCGGTCAGCGCGCGCCGGCGCTGCGCATCGGCATTGGTCGCGCCGATCGCGCGCAATTCGCGCATCAGCGTGCGCGCGTCGCTGTAGGTCAGCGTGAAGTCGTCGCGCTCGAGCACCGGGTCGCGGAAGCCGGTGACGAGCAGCGCATCGCCGATGTCGTGCATGTCGACGAAACGGCTGACATGCGGCAGGCCGTCGACCGCAGCGAACGACGCGCGCAGCTCCTTCAGCGTGTCCGGGCCGAAGGTCGAGAACAGCAGCAGGCCGCCCGGACGCAGCACGCGGCGGAATTCGGCAATCGCCAATCCCGGATCCTCGCACCATTGCAGGCACAGGTTGGAATGCACCAGGTCGACGCTGGCATCGGCGAACGGCAGCGCCTGCGCGTCGCCGGCGACGCGCTCGAACGCGGCCGGCATGCCGGCCCGCGCCGTCGCCGCGTGCAGCATCGGCAGGGCGAGGTCGAGCGCGATGACTTCCGCTTGCCGATAGCGTTCGCACAGCGCCATCGCGCCGATGCCCGGCCCGCTGCCGACATCCAGCACGCGCTGTGGCGCGAAGTCCGTGCCATCGAGCCGCTCGCGCAGGCGCAGGCCGACTTCGGCCTGCAGCACCGCGTTTTCCTCGTAGGTCAGCGCCGCGCGCCCGAAGGCGTGGCGTACATGCGTCTGGTCCAGGCCCGCGCTCATTGCGGAAGCTCCCTCGAAAATTCCTCGATCGCCGCGGCAATTTCCGCGGCGTGGCTGATGAATGGTGCGTGGCCGCTGTTGATTTCAAGATAGTGGCCGCGCGGTGCCTCGTGCGCCGACCAGCGCAACGCTGCCGCCGGCACCAGCCGGTCACGGCGCGCGGCGATCCACAGGCTCGGCAGTGACAGCGCCGCCAGCCGGCCGCGCAGGTCTTCCGTATCCAGCACGCGCAAGCCGTCCTGCAAGGCGCCGATGTCCGGCTCGCCGTGTTCGAACACCTGCCGCTTCAGCTCGCGCAGTTCCGACTGCGCGTGCGCCGAACCCATAGTTTCCAGCGCCAGGAAACGCTCGATGGCATCGCGGTAGGCCGACTCGAGGTCGCGTCCGAAAGCGGCAAACACGTCCATCGGCACGCCATGCGGCCAGTCGGCTGCGGCAACGAAGCGCGGGCTGGACGCGATCATCGCCAATCCGCGCACGCCGGTAGCGTGGTCGAGTGCCGCATGCAGGGCAACCGTGCCGCCGAGCGACCAGCCGACCCAGATCGCCGGCGGCGTGCGCGCCGC
>JASLGB010000404.1 GCA_030150315.1 Dokdonella sp.
CCACTGCACGCGACGATCGCGGCACGACTGGAGGCGATGGTCGAGGCCGGCCTGCTCGACGAGGCGCGGCGGCTGCTGGATAACGTCGGGCCGCGCTTCGACCTCCCGGCTATGCGCGCGGTCGGTTACCGCCAGATATGGCCTTTCCTGGCGGGCGAAATCGATCGCGCCACGTTCATCCAGCGTGCCGTCGCAGCCACGCGGCAGTTGGCCAAGCGCCAGACGACATGGCTGCGCAGCGAGCTGGATGCGCGCATGTTCGCACCCGATCGACGCGATCTCGCCGACGATGCTGCCGCTGCGGTGCGCCAGTTCCTGCCCGGCGCATGACAACCACCGATTTCGTCATTTTCTTTGGCGGGACAAATCGTTAAGATAATGTGCGGCTGAACAAGTGTTGAATCGGACGTCGTGCGCAGGGAGTTCTTGGAGCGCCGCGTGGTTTTTTCTCCGATTCGGGAATTCACGTCATATGGAGAACAAGAACATGTCCAAGGGGCAGTCGTTGCAGGATCCTTTCTTGAATGCGTTGCGCCGCGAGCGCGTGCCGGTATCGATCTACCTGGTCAACGGCATCAAGCTGCAGGGCACCGTCGAGTCGTTCGACCAGTTCGTCGTCCTGCTGCGCAATACGGTCAGCCAGATGGTCTACAAGCACGCGATCTCCACCGTCGTGCCGTCGCGCAACGTCCGCGTGGGCGGTCCCGCGCAGGAAGGGCCGGGCGGCCATGCGGTTCCGGTCGAGGTTGCCGAAGACGGCGCGAACTGATGCGTTCGCCGGCGGGCGGCTCGAAAGCGTCTGCAACGGACGCATACAAGCCGCTTGCCGCACAAAGGTGATATCCCCTGTTCGAACGATCCCAGAAAGGTGAGCGGGCGCTGCTGCTGCAGCCGCAGGCTCCCGGGCACAACGATCCTCTTGCGCTGGACGAGTTCGGCGAACTCGCCCGATCCGCCGGTGCAACCGTCGTCGGTACCCTGACGGCGCGCGTCGAGCGCCCCAATCCGCGCTATTTCGTCGGCGAGGGCAAGGCCGAGGAGCTGAAGGCACACAAGCAGTCGCTGGACGCCGACCTCGTATTGGTGAACCACGCGCTGACGCCGGTGCAGGAGCGCAACCTCGAGCGCCTGGTCCAGTGCCGCGTGGTCGACCGCACCGGCCTGATCCTGGACATTTTCGCGCAGCGCGCGCGCTCGCACGAGGGCAAGCTGCAGGTCGAGTTGGCCCAGCTCAAGCACATGTCCACGCGTCTGGTGCGCGGCTGGACCCACCTCGAGCGCCAGCGCGGCGGTGCGATCGGCCTGCGCGGGCCGGGCGAAACCCAGCTCGAACTGGACCGTCGCCTGCTCGGCGACCGCGTGAAGCAACTGCAAAAGCGCATGCAGAAGGTCGTGACCCAGCGCGCGACCGCGCGCCGCTCGCGCCAGCGCAATGCCTTGCCGGTGGTTGCGCTGGTCGGCTACACCAACGCCGGAAAATCGACGTTGTTCAATACCTTGACCGGATCCGGCGTGTACGCGGCGGATCAACTGTTCGCCACGCTTGATCCGACGCTCCGGCGTCTGGACGGGCTGGACTGCGGTCCGATCCTGCTCGCCGACACGGTCGGCTTCATCCGCGATCTGCCGCACGACCTGGTCGCCGCGTTCCGCTCCACGCTGGCCGAAGCGCGCGAGGCGGACCTGCTGCTGCACGTCGTCGATGCCTCCGACCCGGAGCGCGACGAGCGCATTCGCGATGTCGAATCGGTGCTGGCCGAAATCGGTGCCGACGAACTGCCGCAGGTGCTCGTCTACAACAAGGTCGATCTGCTGCCGGACGATGGCGCCGAGTCCGAAGGGCCGGATTCCGATGGGGCCGCCGATGGCGTGCCGCGCGCGACCTCCGTGCCGGCGGAAGGCTATCGACTCGACTACATCGACGGCGGCGAATTGCCGCGTGCGTGGGTGTCGGCACATACCGGTGCCGGACTGGACGGCTTGCGCCGCGCCATTGGCGAGCGGCTGGGCGCCGAGCGCGTCTGCGCCGAGCTGGCGCTGCCTGCCTCGGCCGGCCGTTTGCGCGCGCGACTGCATGCGCAAGGGCTGGTCGCCGGCGAGGAGGCGGACGAGAACGGCTGGCGCGTGCGCATCGACGCCCCGCGCAATCTGGTCGAGCCGCTGTTCGGTCTGCCGCATGGCGATGGCGACTGGCTGCGGGAGCAGATCGAGGGCAGTTCGCTTGCCGCCATCTGAGCCGCTACCTACAATCCTTGTGCTGTTCAGCAAGTTTGCGCACCGTATTTTCGCGACGTCCATGATCGAGGCTTCGGCAATCGAAGGTGCCGTGGCGTCGCTGCAGCCTGGATAGACATTCATGGCTGTCCTTCCAAATCGAGACCATCAGTCGGCGGGCATGCCGTCAGCGAGGTAGTGAGCAATGGCATGGAATGAACCCGGCAGCGGCGGCAAACAGCGCGATCCGTGGCGTGACAATGGTGGCGGTGGCGGCGGCGGTGGCGGCCCGGATCTGGACGCCCTGATGCGCAGCCTGCGCGACTTCTTCAACCGCCTGTTCGGCGGCAAGGGCGGCGGTCCCGGCGTGGCCGTTCTTGCGCTTGCGCTGGTATGGCTGGTGTTCGACAGCGTTGCGCTGATCAAGGCCGGCGAGTCGGGCGTCGTGCTGCGCTTCGGCCAGGTTTCGCGCCTGATGCCGCCGGGCATCAACTTCAAGCTGCCGCGTCCGATCGAAACGCTCTACAAGGTCAACGTCGGCGCCGTGCGCACGACCAATGCGCAGGTGCGCATGCTGACGCGCGATGAAAACATCGTGCTGATCGACTTCAACGTGCAGTACCTGGTCACCGACCCGCAGAAGGTGCTGTTCAACGTGCGCGACCCGGACAGCACGCTCGGCCAGGCGGCCGAGAGTGCGGTGCGTTCGGTCATCGGCGCGAGCAACATGGACACGATCCTGTCCGGCCAGCGCGCCGAGCTGATCGCCAATGCCAAGGAGCTGCTGCAGACCACGCTGGACCAGTACAACACCGGCCTGGCCGTGAACGCGCTGAACTTCCAGAACGTGCGTCCGCCGCAAGAGGTCAAGGACGCGTTCGACGACGCCAGCCGCGCCCTGCAGGACAAGCAGCGCCTCGAGGAAGAAGCCAAGGCTTATGCCAGCAAGGTGGTGCCGGAAGCGCGCGGTGACGCCGCGACCATGCGCGCCGAAGCCGAGGGCGACAAGAGCGAGCGCATCGCGCGCGCCGAAGGTGACGCGCAGCGTTTCAACCTGATCCAGTCGCAGTATCGCGCTGCGCCGGAAGTCACGCGCAAGCGCCTGTATCTGGAAACGATGCAGTCCGTCTTGGCCAATACGCCGAAGCTGATCGACTTCTCCGGCGGCAAGAACATTCTCAACCTTCCGCCGTCCGCTGCGCCGCGCACCAGTGCGCCCGCGGCGTCCGTCGTGGTTGAGCCGGAAGCACGAGGAGGTCGCTGATGCGCGTCGGTTCCCTGATCCTGGCGCTGGTTGCGCTGATCGTCCTTGCCAATTCGGCATTCATCGTGCGGGCTGACCAGACCGCGATCCTGCTGCAGTTCGGCCGCATCGTGAAAGGCGGCTACGAGCCGGGCCTGCACTTCAAGATTCCTGTCCTTCAGCAGGTGCAGCGTTTCGACAAGCGCATCCTGACGCTGGAGTCGCCGCCGGAGCGCACGCTCACGTCCGAGAAGAAGGACGTGAACATCGACTTCTTCGTGAAGTGGCGCATTTCCGATGCCGCGCGTTACTACGTCTCCGTGGGTGGCGACGAGGCGATCGCGCAGAGTCGCGTCGCGCCGCGCATCCGCGACGGACTGCGTACCGCGGTCAACTCACGGACGCTGACCGAGCTGGTTTCCGGCGGCCGCGCCGACATGACGCAGAGCCTGATCGCGGAGGCCAACCGCGCAATCGAAGGTCTCGGCATCGAAGTGATCGACCTGCGCATCAAGCGCATTGACCTGCCGGAAGACGGCACCGTCATCAACTCCGTGTACGAGCGCATGCGCTCCGAGCGCAAGAAGGTCGCCAGCCAGCTGCGCGCCGAAGGCGAGGAAGTGTCGCGCACGATCCAGGCCGACGCCGATCGCCAGGCGCAGGTCATCAAGGCGGAAGCCTATCGCGATGCGGAAAAGACCCGCGGCGAAGGCGATGCCACGGCGGCGCAGACCTATGCCTCCGCCTACGGGCGTGATGCGGAGTTCTATTCCTTCTACCGCAGCCTCGAGGCGTACCGCAGTTCGCTCGCGTCGCCCGACGGGCTGATCGTGCTGGATCCGAAGAACGAGTTCCTGCGTTACCTGCAAGACAGCAAGTGAAGGAGCTGTCGGCCGCGTTGTGCCTGGTTCTCGTGGTCGAGGGCCTGTTTCTCTTCGCGGCGCCGACAGCATGGAAACGGATGGCCGAGCAGCTGCAGCGGATCGAGCCGCGCGCCTTGCGCGTGATCGGTGGCGTGATGGTGGCGGTCGGACTGGTGGCGCTGAAGATCGTGCATTGAGCGGCACCGGAATCGGAACGGTGATCGGGCAGGGGCGCAGGCGCGCCAGCCGCGAGCGCCGTTGCGG
>JASLGB010000017.1 GCA_030150315.1 Dokdonella sp.
GCCGACTTGCCCAGCCACGCGCGTCGCCAGGCCTGGCGGGTGCGGCGCTCCGCGGCGGCATCGCCCTTGCGCTGGTAGACCTCGGCAAGTCCCGCCAGCACCCAGCCGTTGCCGCGCACGCGCAGCAGCGATTCGCGCAAGGTCTGTTCGGCGGCATCCAGCTTGCCTTGGCGCAGCTGCACCGAGCCGAGCGACTGGCGGATCGGGTAGTACCAGTAGGGCGGCTCCATGTAGGACAGCGAATCCTCGATCGCGATGGCGTCGCGGTATGCCTGCGCCGCGCTGTCGAGGTCGCCCTGCGCATCGGCCAGCCGGGCCTGCGCGACCAGACGCGCGGTCTGGACAATCTCGCGCGCGGGCACGTACCAATCGGTGTACGGCTTGAAGTCGGCGCTGTTTTCCAGAGTAGCGATCGCGCCGATCTCGCGCTGCGCGGCCTCGGCATCCTTGTTGGCGGCATGCGCCAGCGCACGCGAGTAGTGCGCCAGTGCCGAGACCAAAACCTGATTTCCGGGCGGTGATTTCAGTGCCAGCACGGTATCCGGCGCGCTGAACAGCGCATGCGCCAGATACGGCGCCGCCTTGATCGGCTCCAGCAGCGGATAGCGCGCGATCGTGTCGTCGTCGAGCGCGGCATCGAGCTTGCCCGCGGCGTCGATCGCGGTGTCGCCGTCGCCACCCATCTGTGCGGAAAACAGCACGAAGTGGATGTTGTGCGGGTAGTAGGCGGACTTGTACAGCGGATCCGACGGTGCGCTTCGGAAATACGCCTCATCGGCGGCCATCGCGTGCTTGTTGATGTCCAGCGCCTCGCGGTACATGCCGAGCCGGTAATAGATGTGGGCGGGCATGTGCACGATGTGTCCCGCGCCGGGCATCAGCGCCGCCAGCCGGCGCGCATGCGGCAGGGCGCGTTCCGGCGTGGCCGACGACTCCATCGCATGGATGTAGAGGTGGATCGCGCCGGGATGTTCGGGATGGCGTTGCAGCACGCGCTCCAGTGCGGAGAAGGCCTCGGCGGCGCGGCCCTTCGGCTTCGTTCCGGCGGCTTCCCAGTAGTCCCACGGCTGCGTGTCCATTACCGACTCGGCGTACAGCGTGGCAATCGTGTCGTCGTCCGCGAACTGCGCCGCGACATGCTTCATCGCGTCCGCATAGGCCGTATCGAGCACCGCGCGATCGGCGCCGGCATCGGCCGAATAGCGCTGGCCGAGTGCGGCGATCAGCGCGCGATCCTTCGCCGGCGCGGCGGGGGCCAGCTCCAGCGCCTTGGCCAGCGCGGCCCAGGCCGGGGCCACGGCTTCGGGCAGCATCGGTGCGTTGATGTTCGGCCCCAGCACCAGCGCCTCGCCCCAATGCGCCAGCGCGAAGCGCGGGTCTTCCTGCTGCGCGGCGCGGAACGCGCGCTGCGCTTCGGCGTGATTGAACGCGAACGCCCAGCGCAGGCCCTGATCGAAATATTTTTGTGCACGCGCGTTGCGTGTGCCGGCTTGCAGATGCAGGCGGCCGAGGTTGTCGTACAGCGGCGGCAGGCCGCCATCCGCCTGCATCGCTGGCGTCGGAAAGGGCCGCGTTTCCGTCTTGCGTGGCGCGGCGTTGCGGCCTTCCGCGCGCGCCAGAACCAGCGCTTGCAGCAGGCGAGGGCGACCGGCGGCCGAAGGCGCGCAGACGGCGCCGGCGAAGTCCGGCAGGGGATCGAGCGTGGTCGCGGTCTGGGGTTCCGGTGTCAGCGCGATGGCGGCACCGAGGCCGGCGCCGAAGCTGGCGAGCGCGGCGATCACGGCGGTGGCGAACGAAGTGGCCTGGTTCATGCGTGCATCCTTGTCGGTTGGAGCGAGGAAGGCGGGCGACGCGTTTTGCGGAGTATGCGCCTCGCCGCGCAGGCCGCCAGCACGTTCCCAGTCGCGCGGAATTCGGTGCCGCGCGATGTCTGGTTGCGGAGCATCGGTGGCAGAGGCGGCACAGGCGGGCGAGCCCGGGTGACGCCGCCGACGGTGCCGGCGGCGCGCCTCGCGCGAGCGCACCGTGCCGCCGCCCGACGGCGCAGCGGCGATGCCCCGGCGGAGAAGACCGATCGGAGAAGACCGACCGGAGAAGGTCAGCGAAGAACACCGATCGCAGTCGCTGCGTCACGAACACCTACCCTGTGCGAAACGTCCGGCGGTGACCGTCGGCCACGCGGCGAGATCGGATCGATTCCGCCAGCGACGGAGAACGCCAACGGGCGGTGATTTGCGACATTTCGCTTCCAAGCGGCCGCGCTGCTGCCACAATCGGCCGATGCTTGCCCCAGCCGACTGGCCGCGCGCGACGGCCGCCTTCCTCGACGAGCGCCTGTCGCGCATCGAACGCGCTTGCCGCGAGGCGGGCGTGCCGTTCCATGACGATGCCGGCGTCGACGACCACTTGCTGCGCGTGCTGCTGGCCAGCGATTTCGCCTGCGAAAGCTTCCTGCGCGATCCGCGCCTGCTCGGCCCGGAGTTCCTGCAACTGGTGACCGATCCGCGCCATGCGGATGCGCGTGCCGGCGCACTGGCCGACCTGACCGACACGGAGCTGCGCGCGGAACTGCGCCGCTTCCGCCGCCGCGAGGCCTTGCGTCTGATCTGGCGCGACGTGAACGGCGCCGACGAAGTCGAAACCACGCTGGCCGGCGCGTCGGTGCTGGCCGATGCCTGCCTCGAGGCGGCGCTGCGCGGGGCCGAGCGACAGGTCGCCGCGCGTCATGGCGTCGTGCGCGATGCATCCGGTGCGCCGCAGCGCATGGTCGTGCTGGCGCTGGGCAAGCTCGGCGGCGGCGAGCTCAATTTTTCCTCCGATGTCGATCTGGTGCTCGCCTTTGCCGAGCACGGCGACAGCGATGGCGCGCGCGCGCTGGATGCCAGCGCGTACTACGCACGCGTTGGTCAGGTGATGGTGTCGCTGCTGGCCGATCACGATGCCGATGGCTATGTCTTTCGCGTCGATCTGCGCCTTCGCCCGTTCGGCACGGCCGGGCGGCTGGCGCTTTCGTTCGCCGCGATGGAGCAGTACTTCCAGCGCGAGGGCCGCGACTGGGAACGCTACGCCTGGATCAAGGCGCGGCCCTGCGCCGGCGACCGCATCGCGGGGGCGCGCCTGCTCGATACGCTGCGGCCGTTCGTGTTCCGTCGCTATCTCGACTACGGCGCCTTCGCCGGACTGCGCGAGATGAAGGCGCTGATCGACGCCGAGGTCGCGCGCAAGGATCTGGCCGACCATCTCAAGCTCGGCCCCGGTGGCATCCGCGAGATCGAATTCATCGTGCAGCTGGTGCAGCTGATCCGCGGCGGGCGCGAGCCGACGCTGCGCGTGCGCGGGCTGCTGCCGGCGCTGGCGGCAGCCGAACAGCTTGGCTCGATTCCGCTGGCGCGCGCGAAGACGCTGCGCGCGGCGTACCGTTTTCTGCGTCGGCTGGAAAATCGCGTGCAGATGTTTGCCGACCAGCAGACGCACGAGATTCCCGCCGATGCGCGTGTGCGCGAGCGCATTGCGCTGGCGCTCGGTCACGCCGATTGGGCGTCGCTGGCGGTCGAACTGCAGCAGCATCGCGCGGCCGTGTCGGAGGAATTCGGCGCGCTGATGGAAGTGCGCGCGCGCGGCGCGGCGAAGCAGTCTCAGGCGCAATGGGTCGATCTGTGGCGCGCGCTTTCCGCCGGCGAGGAAGTCGACGCGAAGGCGCTCGCCGAAGCCGGATTCGCGCCGCCGCAGGAAGTGGCCGCCGAGCTGGAGGCGCTGCTCGGCAGCCTCAACTTCCGCAACATGTCGGCGCGCTCGCGCGAACGGCTCGATCGCGTGATGCCGGCATTGTTCGTCGCGGCCGTGGCACATGCCGAACCGGCGCGCACGCTGACGCGCCTGCTGAAACTGGTGCAGGCGGTGGCGCGCCGCTCCGTCTATCTGGCCCTGCTCGACGAGCAGCCGGCCGCGCTGAAGCGTCTGGCGGCGGTGTTTTCCGCCAGTGCCTTCCTTGCCGAACGGGTGATCGCGCACCCGCTGCTGCTCGATGACCTGTTCGACGATCGCATGGAGCAGAGCGCGCCGACGCGGAGCGAAGTCGAAGACGATCTGGCGCGCCGCCTCGGCACGCTGGCCGAGCCGGATTCGGAAGCCGAGATCGAGCTGGTGCAGGAAGCGCGGCAGTCGGCGCTGTTCCGCATCGGCCTTGCCTTCCTCGGCGCGCGGCTCGATGCGGTGGCCACCTCACGCGCCCTGGCCGACGTGGCCGAAGTCGTGCTTGCGGCCGTGCTGCGCATCGCCGCGCGCGATCTCGTTGCCGCGCACGGGCGCATCGGCGACGACCTCGGCGAGGGCGCGCAGGGATCGAGCGGGCTGGCGATTGTCGCCTACGGCAGTTTCGGCGGCGCGGAGCTGGGTTTCGGTTCCGATCTCGATCTGGTTTTCCTCTACGACGGCGAGCTGGCACAGGCCGAATCCGATGGCCCGCGTCCGCTCGACGGCCAGCGTTATTACGCGCGGCTGGCGCAGCGCGTGGTGCATCTGCTCGGCGTGCTGACGCGCGCCGGGCGTTTGTACGAAGTGGACGTGCGCCTGCGCCCGGACGGCAGCAAGGGCATGCTCGTGCTGAGTCTGGCCGCGTGGGAGGCGTACCAGCGCGAGCGCGCGTGGACGTGGGAATTGCAGGCGCTGGTGCGCGCGCGGCCGATTGCCGGCGATGTCGCGCTGGGCCGGCGCTTCGCGCAGCGGCGGCAGGACCTCCTGACCCTGCCGCGGGATGTCGCCGCCGTGTACGCCGATGTGGTCGCGATGCGTGAGCGTTGGCGCAGCGAGCGCGACCGCTCGGACGCGGCCTTGTTCGATCTCAAGCAGGGGCGCGGCGGTCTGGTCGATATCGAGTTCCTGTTGCAGGCGCTGGTTCTGGCGCATGCGAATCGGCAGCCGGCGCTGTGCCGGGACGGCACTACCGCTGCCTTGTTCGATGCGCTGGTCGAAGCCGGCCTGCTGACGGCAGACGCCGCCGCGACCGTGGCCGAGGCGCACGCGGCGCTGCTGGCTCGGGCCGTGCAATGCACGCTGGACGGACGCCCGCGCATCGTCGCGCGCGATGCCGACATCACGCGCCATGCGGACGCGGTCGCGTGCATCGTGCAAAATCTTCTGATCTGAACTCAGGAAACACACATGGCCGGTGGCAGCCTGTTCGTACTGCTGGACGACATCGCGAGCGTGCTGGACGACGTCGCCGCGATGACCAAGGTCGCGGCAAAGAAAACCGCCGGCGTACTCGGCGACGATCTGGCGCTCAATGCCGAGCAGGTCAGCGGCGTGCGCGCCAGCCGCGAGTTGCCGGTGGTCGGCAAGGTCGCGCTCGGCTCGCTCGTGAACAAGGCCGTTCTGGTTCCGGCGGCGCTGGCGATCAGCGCCTTCCTGCCGTGGGCGGTCACGCCGCTGATGATGATCGGCGGCGCGTACCTGTGTTTCGAGGGCGTGGAAAAACTGGCGCACCGGTTCCTGCACCCGGCCGAAACGCATGCCGGCGGTGCGCAGGCGGAATCCGGCGACGGCGCCGACGAGGCGGCGATCGCGGCGATGGAAAACGCCAAGGTGCGCGGCGCGATCCGCACCGACTTCATCCTGTCGGCGGAAATCATCGTGCTGGCGCTGGGCGTGGTGGCGCATCACCCGCTGATGCAGCAGGTGCTGGTGCTGGTGGCGATCGCGCTTGCAATGACCGTCGGCGTCTACGGACTGGTGGCCGGCATCGTCAAGCTCGACGACCTCGGCTTCTGGCTGTCGCGCAAGGGTGGCCCGATGGCGGCGGTCGGTCGCGGACTGGTGGCGTCGGCGCCGTGGCTGATGAAGGCGTTGTCGGTGATCGGCACGGCGGCGATGTTCCTGGTCGGCGGCGGCATCCTCGTGCATGCCGTGCCGGCCCTGCATCACTTCGTGCAGGGCTTGGCGCCGAGCGGCTTCGCCGCGACGCTGGCCGGCCTGCTCGCCAACCTCGTCGTCGGCATCGTCATCGGCAGTCTGGTCCTCGGTGCCGTCCTGCTGGTGGGGCGCCTGCGCGGCGCACGCGGCAAGGCCTGATTCCCCGCGCTGCACGCGTGCGGTTTTCGCCCGCGCACGGCGACTGCCGCACGCCGCGACGGGTGTGCGGCGTGCGAGGCAATGCCTCGACCTGCGGCGAGCGTCGCGTCAGTCGATGCCGGGCTGTTTCAGCTGCGTGATGCCGCGACGCGCCTTCTCGTCCGCCACCATGCGGCGCACGTCGGCGCGCAGGCGCGCGGCGTCGTAGACGATGCCGTCCTTGATCGTCAGCGCGACACCGGGCGTGCGATGCACGGCGCCATCCGCGCCAAGACGGATGTGGCCGGTGCCGTACAGCACTTTCAGATTGGCCAGCGGGTTGTCGGCCACGACGACCAGGTCGGCCAGCTTGCCGGCTTCGATCGAACCGATGCGATCGGCCGCGCCGAGCGCCTGCGCGCCGTACAGCGTGGCCGAGCGGATCACTTCCAGCGGATGGAAGCCCGCTTCGCGCAGCAGTTCCAGTTCCTCGATCGTGCCGAAGCCGTAGACCTTGTAGATGTAGCCCGAATCGCTGCCGACGGTGACGCGGCCGCCGCGGTTCTTGTAGTCGTTGACGAAGGCCATCCAGCGCCGGTAGTTGTCACGCCAGTTCACTTCTTCCTCGGTGCCCCAGTCGAAGAAATAGCTGCCGTGGTTGTCGCGGTTGGGCGTGAAGAAATCCCACAGCGCCGGTGCGGTGTAGGCGTCGTGCCAGTCGGCGCGGCGCGCGCGCATCAGGTCGCGGTTGGCCTGATAGATCGTGAAGGTCGGGTCGATCGTGAAGTCGAGCGCGAGCAGCTCCTTCATCACCGACTCGTATTTCTCGCTGCCCGGCTGCGCGGCCTGCGCCCACAGGCGGCCAGCCTGGCCGAAGCGGTCGTGCTCGTTGTTGTAGTTGTAGTCGGCCGGATAGTTCTGCACGGTCTGGCCGTCGAACAGCGCCTCCGGCAGTCCGTACCAGTGCTCCATCGAGGTCAGGCCCCAGCGCGCGGTGGTCAGCGCGTTGACGCGCGCGACGTCGGTCTGCGCGTGGTGGCAGGTGCCGCGCAGGCCGAGCTTCTTCATCTCGTCGATGCCGGCTTCGAGGATGTCGGGCCGATAGCCGAAACACTTGAGGCCGAGCGCGCCGCGCCTCTTCATGTCGCGCACCCACTCGCGCGCTTCTTCCGGCTGGGTCATCGGCGTGTCGCGGCCCATGCCGAAGAACGCATACGGAAAGATGCGCGGCGCGGCGATCTCGTTGCGCTCGCTGCGCCGGGTTTCGCTGACACACCAGTCGATGCCGTTGCCGCAGCCGGGCTCGCGCACGGTGGTGATGCCGTGGCCGAGCCAGAGCTTGTAGACGTACTCGGCCGGCACGCCCTGCTCGTCGCCGCCGATGTGGCCGTGCATGTCGATCAGCCCCGGCATCACGTACTGGCCGGTCAGGTCGATCTCGCGACCGCCCGCGGCAAGCTTCGGACGATGCTCAGGATCAATCGGCTTGCCGGGCGAACCGAGCGAGGCGATGCGCGCGATGCGATTGCCCTCGATCACCACGTCCGCCGGGCCATAGGCCGGCGTACCGGTACCGTTGATGACAGTGACGCCGCGCAGGATCAGCTGCGTGTACGGCCCCTGGCCCTCGCCATCGGCGCGTGCGGGCGCCGCCGGAATCGCCGCCTGCGCGACGCTGCATGCGGCCAGCAGCGCCGCCGCGACAAAAGCTCGTTTCATGCCTGCCCCCTCGATTGGCTGAGGACGCAAGCCTACGGCGTCCGCGCGGCGGCGGCAGTGGCGAAAGGCATGGGGTGACGCGCGAGCGGCAGGGCGCTGCGCCTTCAGGCCGGAACGGCGCGCGGCGCGGGCATCAGTCCCGGCAGCCGGAACGTGTCAGGTCGGGGCGGCCGTCTTGGTCGCGGCGCGCTTGCTCGCGGCCGTCGTGGCTGCCTTGTTCTTTGCGGCGTTCGCGCGCGAGCGGAACGTGCTGTGGACGTGCGGTCGATACGGCGTGACGCCGAGGATCTCGATGCGGCCACCGCGCTTTTTGAACGCGGCGATGTCCGCGGCGATCATGGCGCTGGTCAGCGGCTGGGCGGAACTCTTGCCGCGGGAGCGGCGGAACAGCGACGAATTGGTGTTTTGGGTGCCGGACACGACGGGCTGGTTGGACATGCGTACTCCTTGGGTGGGCGAAATCCTCGAGGGAAAAGGGCAGGGCGAAGGACGCGCTGCGGGGGACGGTTTGG
>JASLGB010000049.1 GCA_030150315.1 Dokdonella sp.
ATGAGCTTGAGCAAGGTGGATTTGCCCGCGCCGTTGGCGCCGATTAGGCCCAGCGACTCGCCCCGGCGCACGTCAAGATTGACGTCGCGCAAGACGCTGATCTGGTCCGCATCCCCGCGCGTGAACAGCAAGCGGCGCAGCGCACGCAGCCGATCACGGCTGCTGTGGACCTTCGGATAGGACTTGCCGAGAGATCGGGCCTCGACCAGCAGATCGGTCACAGGAAATCCTCGAAGTGCGGATCCAGCTTGCGAAACGCGCGAATGCCGATCAGCAGCACCAGCCCCGACACCAGCAGCGCCGCCAGCAAGGGACGGAACGCGAACGTGCCATGTTCAAGCAGCAGGGCACGGAACGCCTCGGCGTAGAACGTGTACGGATTCAGTTCCATCCACGGCTGAAAACGTTCGGGCAGCAAGCTGCGATCGTAGTAGACCGGCGCGCAGAACATCATCAGCGGCAGCACCTGCGCCAGCACCTGCACCAGATCGCGCACGAACACCTGCAGCGCTGAAAACAAGAGGCCGAAGCCGAGCGCCAGCGCCAACAGCGGAATGTACAGAAGCAGCGCCGGCAACAGGCCCGACAAATGGATGCCCTGACCGCTCGCCCAGAGTACGAGCACGATGGCCACGAAGCCGGCGACGTGGATCATGAAGCTCGCGGCGACGACCGAAAACACCAGCACCTTGCGCGGCAAGGCGACCTTTCCGATCAGGGCCGCGTTGTCCTGGATGGCCGTGGTCGACCGCAGCACCGCTTCCGACAGCGCGACCCATGGCCACAATGCAATCGCAAGGAACGGCACGAAACCGACACTGCCGCTGCCGGGCACGCGCGCCTTGAACACGTGCACAAAGACGAAGCTGGTGATGGCCAGCTGCAGCAGCGGCTGCATCAGCGCCCACAAGCCACCAGAGAAGCTCCCGGCGAAGCGATTGCGAAGGTCGCGCCGCAGGAACTCCATCGCAAGCGTGACGTTTGCCGTCACGCCGGCATCTTCCCGGCAATCGCGTTCACGGACTCACGAGGGCGCGCAAGCGCGATCGGGTGAGAACGGGCTGCGCCGCAGCCTTGTGCATTGACGAGTTCGCGGCGACAGCCATCCGTCACGGCGTTCCGCTCGGCGCGGACGCATTGCCCTTGTCGGGGGCGTAACGCGTGCGCAGCGAGCCGACGAGCTCCGGACTGGCATCCATCGGCTGGTTGCGCAGCTCATCGGAGAACGTGCGCATCTGCTCTTCGATGTAGGCGCTGCGCAGGCCGTCGATGATGCTGTTCTTCACCTCGGCGAAACTCGGCGTGATGTCCGCCGTGCGCTCAACCAGCTTCAGCACGTGGAATCCGTAGGGCGTCTGCACGACCGGCGAAATGTCACCGACCTTCTTCAGCGCCTTGGCGGCGTGCACGAATTCGGCCACGTACTTCCTGTCGTCGCCGGCCTGCGTGACCAGTCCCTTGGTGCTGTCGCTTCCCTCTTCTTCCGAGTACTTGGTCACCAGTGCATCGAAGTCCGCCGGATTGGCGACGGCTTCCTTGCGCACGGTTTCCGCCAGGGCGCGCGCCTCTGCCGGCGTGCGGTCCTTCGCTTCGATCAGGATGTGCTGGACGTTCAGGATGCCGCGCTCGACATACTTCTGCTTGTTCGCCAGATAGTCTTCCTGCGCGCGCCGCGAAAAGTCCGGGATCTTCAGGTCCTTGCGGAACTGCAGGGTGCGCGCCTTGCTGAGCGCCTCTTCCTGCGCAAGCTCAAGCTGCCGACGAACGACGGGCGTGCTCGCCAAGCCGCTTTCCTGCGCCTGCTTGGCCAGCTGCTTCTGGATGAGCAGGCGCGAGATGATTCCCTCGATACGCGTCGGGCTGTCGAAGAAGGCCGCTCGCTGGTTGTCCGGCAAGGTGGCCGCAAAGGCATCAAGATCGTCCAGGGTGACGCTGGCGCCGGCCTGTTCGGCGACGACCGTGTTCGGCGGCCCGGGAAGCTCCTTGGCCGAGACAGCGGAGTACGCAAAGGCCGCCCCGAAGGTCAGCAGCACGGAAGATGCGAAACGGAAGGAGTTGGGTTTCATGGAATTTTCCTCATGACCTGCCACCCGGATGACCGCTCGGCATCCGGCATGGATGTTCTGTAGACAAGTGAAGGCGGAACGGCACAAAGGGAACGATCACCGTGCATCCAGTGTGCCGACTCCCCGCGTGCGATATCTCAGAGCACGCGCGAGCGGTTTGGTTTCCCCTTGAGCCTGAAATCCTCGTCGTTCCACTGCGAGGCAAGACGAAGCCCGATCGAAAGACCGGGCTTTGCCTTTTGATGCGGTCCGGACGGGCAGCACGCCGTCCGTCCCCGATCAGCCGCGATCAGTTGTGGAAACTGGCCGTAGCCAACGCACAAACGGTTGCACCGCTCGCACAGCCGTTTGCCGTACCCGTCGGATCCGTGTACCTGAGATTGACGTAGTAGTCGGTGTCCGGTTGCAGGTTGCACCAGGATCCGGGCGCATTGGTCGTGAACTTCCAGCTGAGCAGATTGGCGTCGCTGCTCGGAACGTTGCTAACGAAGCAACCCGGCGTCGGCAAGTCGGCACTGAAGTCGCCACAGGTCCTGCTGATGGCCATGTCGATGGGCAGCGAGTTGTTCAGCGAGGGATTCGAGAAGCTCCCGCTTTTGCCCGTCGTCGCCGCGGCAGGCGGAGTCTTGAAGTGGATTCCCAGGTACTTGTTGCGTTCCATCTGCCGGATGACAGGCGACGATCCGCCAACGCCCGGCCATGCCGCCGGGGTTGCCGTGGTGGTGTCGTTGTAGCCCCAGACGTTGTTCCATTCGGTCACGTTGACGTTCGCGCGCTGCTTCGGATAGACCCCGTACGACACTCCGCTGGTCTTGAGCCAGGTGAGTGGCGTGGATCCGGAACCCGGAATGGTAGTGGGGCACGCGCCCGCCACCGGCGCAGCCACCGTGATATCACTCAACTGTCCAGTCGCGGAGGCGGAGTTGTCCGCGCTCCAGCACACCAGGCTCAACGCGAGCGGGCCGGTTCCGGCGGTTGCCGGCACCGTTACCGTTCGTGAATTGGACGCGCCGGTGTTGACCGTGGTGACGGATGTCCAGTCTCCGAGGTTGCTCTGCGACGCGCCATTCAGCGTACCTGTGCCAACGCAGCGATTGGTGTTGCTCATCTGCGGCCAGGTAACGGTGAAGGAAACACCTGCGGTAACGTTGTTGTTCGCCGTCGCCAGCGCGATCGGATTGGGCGAAGGCGCCGGGGTAGCCGGCGTCGGCACGATGACTGCCGAGCTTGTCGCATGCCCGCTCGCGTTCGTGCAGGTGACCGCAAATTGGTGACTGCCGGCCGCAGTCGGCGTGACCTGTACCGGATGGCTGCCACTGCAGCTGGAACCGGAGCACGCAATGGCTCCAGGCGTCCAACCGGTAACCGGCCCAGCCAAAGTTCCGCCGAGCGTGCATGAGGTG
>JASLGB010000050.1 GCA_030150315.1 Dokdonella sp.
GCTGGTGATGATCGAAGGGGACTACTTCCCGTAAGATCCGCAACAGCTGTGAAGGACGCACGCAAGTACAAGCGCGAATATCCCGACGAGAAGCGCCCTGCCGACGAGAAGAAGAAGCGTCCGCAGAACGGCTGATCGCTCAGCGCTTCTTCTTTTCTGCAGCACGCTCGGCGCGAAGGCGCCGCGCCTGCTTCGGGTCGATCAGAAGCGGACGGTAGATTTCGACCCGATCGCCTTCGCTCACGAGGGCATCGCGCGCGACCGGCTTCGACCAGATTCCCGCCGCAAGGCCGGTCACGTCGATGCCGCATTCGCGCTCGACACCGGACGCGCGGATGGCGTCCCCCACGGTGGCACCGGATGGCAGCTCGACGCGACGCAGGAACTGCCGCCCCGGCTCGGCCCAGGCAACCTCGACCACGAACGCGCCGCGCTCAGTCATGGCTTTTCGCCGCCGCTGCGCAGAAGTCGTCGACCATGCGATTGGCCAGCCCCTGGAAGCCCAGCCGCATTGCCGCTGCACCCAGCTTTCCGCTGTAGTCGAAGTCGAGCGCCAAGGCCACGCGACAACCGTCCTCGCCCAATGGCGTGAAGGACCACTCGCCTTCAAGCGAGCGCAACGGTCCCTCCACCAGATGCATGTGCAGGCGGTGCGGGCGTTCGGTCGTGTTGCGGGTGGTGAAGCCCTGCGTCATGCCGGCAAAACGCAGGTCCAGGCGTGCAACCACCGTGCCGCCCTCGCTTTCGATCACGCGTGCGGCGGAACACCAGGCAAAGCGCCTCGGGTATGCTTCGACGTCGTTGACGAGATCGAACATTCGTTCGGGCATCTGGCGTACGAGGGCGTGGCGTCGGATCTGGATCATCGTTGCTGGATTGTAGTGGACATGGCAAAGCAGAAACCCAAGGAAAAAAGCGGAACCGGCACGATCGCGCAGAACAAGCGCGCGCGGCACGAGTACCACATCGACGAGCACTACGAAGCCGGCATTGCACTGCTCGGCTGGGAAGTGAAAAGCCTGCGCGCAGGTCGCGTGAACCTTGGCGACGCCTACGCGATCGTCAAGAACGGCGAGATCTTCCTGTTTGGGTCTTCGATCGTGCCGCTGATCTCCGCTTCGACGCATGTCGTTGCCGAGGATCGGCGCACCCGCAAGCTGCTGCTGCACCGCGAAGAGATCGACAAGCTGGTCGGTGCGATCGAGCGCAAGGGTTACACCTTGGTGCCGCTGTCGATGTACTGGAAGTCGAACCGCGTCAAGCTCGATCTCGGCCTCGCACGCGGCAAGCAGGAGCACGACAAGCGCGACACCGCCAAGGAGCGCGACTGGAACCGCGAGAAGCAACGCGCGATGCGGGCGCACAACAAGCTCGCATGAGCCCTGTGTGGCCCGCAGCGGTCGCGCGCGGGCCTCAGGGGAAGTGCAAGCCTCCCAGCTGGCCCATGAAGGGCCGGTAGTAGCGCAGCTCGGCAATCGAGTCGCGCACGTCGCTGAGCGCGGTATGCGCGGAGTCCTTCGAGAACCCGCGCGCCACGTCCGGCGACCAGCGTCGCGCCAGCTCCTTGATCGTGGAAACGTCGAGGTTCCGATAGTGGAAGAAGCGCTCCAGCCGCGGCATCAGCCGATGCAGGAAGCGCCGATCCTGGCAGATCGAATTGCCGCACATGGGCGACTTCCCTGCCGGGATCCAGCCGGCGAGGAAATCCACCGTCAGCGCCTCGGCCGTCGCGATGTCCATGTCCGAATCGAGAACACGCTGCCACAGGCCGGAGCGGCCGTGCTGGTTGCGATTCCAGTCGTCCATGCCCTCGAGCCGCTCGAGCGGATGGTGGATCGCGATCTCCGGCCCCTCCGCAAGCAGGTTCAACTCCTTGTCGGTGACGGCCGTGGCGATCTCGAGGATCGAGTCGCTGCCCGGATCGAGCCCGGTCATTTCCAGATCGATCCAGATCAGATGGTCGTCGCTGATCGCACCCATGGTCGCTCCCGCCTAAACCTTGGAAGTCTAGGCAAGCCGGCGCGGATTGGAAACCCTGCGCTATGCTGCCGCGATGACGCAGACCTTCCTCTGGCACGACTACGAGACCACCGGCGCCGATACGCGGCGCGATCGGCCGGCGCAGTTTGCGGCGATACGCACCACGCTCGACCTCGAACCGGTCGGCGAGCCGGTATCCTTCTTCTGCCGTCCGGCACCCGACGTGCTGCCGCATCCGCAGGCCTGCCTGATCACCGGCATCACGCCGCAGCGCATGCTGCGCGAAGGGGTGACGGAGGCCGACTTCGCCGCGCGCGTGCACGAGCAGATGGCCGAGCCGGGCACCTGCAGCGTCGGCTACAACTCGCTGCGCTTCGACGACGAGATCACGCGCAACCTGCTGTACCGGAACTTCCACGATCCCTATGAGCGCGAATGGCGCGATGGCAATTCACGCTGGGATCTGATCGATCTCGCGCGCATGGCCTATGCGTTGCGCCCGGACGGCATCGAATGGCCGCGACGCGAGGACGGCACGCCAAGCTTCCGGCTCGAACACCTGGCGACCGCGAACCGCATCGAGCAGGCGCGCGCGCACGATGCCGTCTCCGACGTCGAGGCACTGATCGGGCTCGCGCGCCTTCTGCGCGTGCGTCAGCCGAAACTGTGGGAGTTCTACTTCGGCCTGCGCCGCAAGCAGCGCGTCTTCGAACTGCTTGATGTGGCGCGCATGACGCCGCTGGTGCACGTCTCGTCGCGCTATCCGGCCAGTCGCGGCTGCCTCGCCATCGTCGCGCCGCTGGCGATCCATCCGGGGCAGCCGAACGGCGTGATCGCCTACGACCTCGACACCGATCCGAGTGCGCTGATCGAGCTCGACGCCGAAGACATCGCCGATCGCGTGTTCACCGCGCGCGCCGATCTTCCGGACGACGTCGAGCGCATTCCGCTGAAGACGATCCATGCCAACCGCTCGCCGGCCCTGGCACCGCTGAGCGTGCTGCGCGATGCCGACCCGAAGCGGATCGCGCTCGATCCCGAACGCGCCATGGCACACCTGAAGCGGCTGCGTCAGGCCGATGGCCTGGTGGCCAAGCTGCATCGCGTGTTTTCGCTTGGCGGCGAGCGTGCGCCGACGCCCGATCCGGAGCTTGCGATCTATGACGGCTTCCTGCCCGACAGCGACAAGCGCCTGCTGCGCATGGTGCGCGAGACGCCGCCGCAGGAGTTGGGCAGTCGCGTTTTCCCGTTTCGCGACACGCGCTACGCCGAGCTGCTGTTCCGCTACCGCGCACGCAACTGGCCGGACACGCTCGATGCCGACGAACGCAAGCGCTGGGAAACATTCCGCCAGCGCCGGCTCGACACGGCAACGCCGCTGACGCCACTCACGCGCGAAGACTATCTCGGCACGATTGCAGGCCTGCGCGCCGACCCCGCGCTGCCGAACGCGCAGGTTCCGCTGCTCGACGCGCTGGAGCGCTGGAACACGGAAATCGACGGCCTCTAGATCAGGTGGCCGGAATCCTCACCACGCAGTGACGGCTCCGGGCCTGCGCGGAATCCACTCGGGCCACCTGCGCGCAATGACGCATGCCAGCCATCGAAGAGGGATCGGGAAGAAAGGACGCAAAAAAGACGGCCGTCGTTGCCGACGGCCGCCTTGACGAGGAGCACAGACGCGACTCAATGCTCCAAGAGCGATACCCGCGAAGGAATCAAGCCTTCTTGGTGTAGGCGCTGAGATCTTCCTTGATGCGCGCTGCCTTGCCTTCGAGGCCACGCAGGTAATAAAGCTTGGCACCACGGACCTTGCCGCGACGCTTGACGACGACCGAGTCGATCGTCGGGCTATGCGACTGGAACACGCGCTCCACGCCGAAGCCGTGCGAAATCTTGCGTACCGTGAAGGCCGAGTTCAGGCCGGCGTTCTTGCGCGCGATGACCACGCCTTCGTAGGCCTGGACGCGCTCACGCGTGCCTTCCTTGACCTTCACGTTGACGATGACGGTGTCGCCCGGGCTGAATTCCGGAAGCGAAAGGGTCATCTGGGCGGCTTCGAATTGCTGGATCAGGTTCATCACATTCACCAAAGGGTCTGGTTCTTCAATCGCCGGATTCCCGACCCGGCATCGTCTTTTCCGCGTGCTCGTCCTGGAACTCGACCAGCAGCGCGCGTGTTTTCTTGTCCAACTCGACCTGCGCCAGCAGGTCCGGACGCCGCAGCCAGGTTCGCCCCAGCGACTGCTTCAAACGCCAACGGCGAATCGCCGCATGGTCGCCGGACAACAGTACCGCCGGCACATCACCCCACGCATCGCGCACGGGTCGCGTGTAGTGCGGGCAATCGAGCAATCCGTTCGAGAACGAATCCTGCTCTGCCGAATCGGCATCGTTCAATGCGCCCTGCTGCAACCGCCCGACCGCGTCGATCACGACCGCCGCCGCCAGCTCGCCGCCGGAGAGCACGTAATCGCCGATCGAGATTTCCTCGGCCACCGCGTGCTCCACGAAACGCTCGTCCACACCCTCGTAGCGTCCGCACAGCAGCACCAGATGATCGCGCCGTGCCAGCTCCGCCGCCTTGGCCTGATCGAACCGTCGCCCCTGCGGGCTGAGGTAAATCGCCTTGGCTTGCCCTGCTCCGCTCGCGGCGCGCATCGCAGCCAGCGCTCGACGCAGGGGCTCAACCATCATCACCATGCCGGGGCCGCCGCCGCAGGTCCGGTCATCGGCCTTGCGGTAGTTGCCGTCGGCGAAATCGCGCGGGTTCCACGTCGCGATCTCGATCAGGCCGCGCTCACGCGCCCGCCCGACCACACCGATGTTCGTACTGCTCTCGACAAAATCCGGGAACAGCGTGATGACGTCGATGCGCATCGCGCGGTATCCGCCCACCTCGTGCAACCTTCCGTGATCGCTGGAAACGGGATGCCGGCTTCCTGCCCGCACCTTTGCTTGCCTAGAACTCAGGATCCCAGTCCACCGTCATGCGACCGGCGTCCAGATCCACACTTTCGACGTACTGCCCGGGCAGGTAGGGAAGCAAGCGCTCGCGATCGCCGTCCCGCACGACCATGACATCGTTCGATCCCGTCGCGATCAGGTGCGACACGCGCCCCAATGCGACCCCTTCCAGCGTCACGACCTCGAGTCCTTCGAGATCCGACCAGGAGTACTCGCCGGGCTTCAGCTTCGGCAGGGCCGAGCGTGCCACCCAGATTTCCGTTCCGACCAGCGCCATCGCCGCATCGCGGTCGCCGACACCCGGAATCTCGCCGACGATCCCTTTGCCTTGGGCACGCCCGCGGCAACCCTGGATCGTCTTTTCACTGCCGGCCGTGCGCAAATGCCAGGGCTGGTAGCGGAAAATTTGCGTCCGGGGCTCGGTGTACGACTCGAGCTTCAGCTCTCCGCGCACACCGTGGACGCCGACCACGCGACCGAGCAGGACGAATTTTTCGCCGGCTCCGTCGGTTGTCATCAAGCCGCGGCAACCGCCCGCTTGCCCGCTTCCTTGTACAGGGCACGGACCTTGTCCGTCATCTGTGCGCCCTTTTCCACCCAGGCCTT
>JASLGB010000070.1 GCA_030150315.1 Dokdonella sp.
GTCGCGCATCTCGCCGATCATGATGATGTCCGGGTCCTGGCGCACGATCGAGCGCAGCGCATGGCTGAAGTCGAGCCCGATCTGCGGCTTGGCCTGGATCTGGTTGATGCCCTCGATCTGGTATTCGACCGGGTCCTCGACCGTGATGATCTTGACGTCGTCGGTGTTGAGCTTGGACAGCGCCGTGTACAGCGTGGTGGTCTTGCCGGAGCCGGTCGGGCCGGTGACGAGCATGATGCCGTGCGGCAGCTCCAGCACGTTGAGGAACTTCTGCAGGAACTGGTCGGTGAAGCCGAGCGTGTGGAAATCGAACACGACCGCCTCGCGGTCGAGGATACGCATGACCACCGACTCGCCGTGCGCGGTCGGCACGGTCGACACGCGCAGGTCCAGCTCCTTGCCTTGCACGCGGATCATGATGCGGCCGTCCTGCGGCAGGCGGCGCTCGGCGATGTTGAGCTTGGCCATGATCTTGATGCGCGAAATCACCGCCGCGGTCGACGCGGCCGGCGGCGATTCCACTTCGTGCAGCACGCCGTCGATGCGGTAGCGCACTTTCAGACGGTTCTCGAACGGCTCGACGTGGATATCCGACGTGCGCTGCTCGACCGCGCGCTGGATGATCAGGTTGACGAGGCGGATCACCGGCGCTTCCGAGGCCAGGTCGCGCAGGTGCTCGATGTCATCCTCGCTGCGGCTGTTCTCGTCGGTGAGGTTCTCCACGATCGTGCCCATCGCGGAACGACCGGAGCCGTAGTAGCGCTCGATCAGGTCGTCGATCTCGCTGCGCAGCCCGATGTTCAGCTTGATCTCGCGACCGTTCGCCAGCTGCAGTGCCTGCAGCGGGAACTCGTCGGCCGGATCGGCCACCAGCACCGTCACATCGTGTTCGGTCTCGGCGATCGGGCAGATGTGGTGATGCTTCAGAAAGCGGATGGAGGTCTGCACGTTCGGCGGCGGCGCTTCCGGCGCCTCCTTCGACGACAGCAGCGGCAGGTGCAGCAACTCCGACACGCCCTCGGCCATCTCGCGCTCGGACACCAGTCCCAGCCGCGTCAGCAGCGACACCAAACTGCCGGACGCAGGATCTTCCTCGTGCAGGCGGCGGCCACGTGCGAGATCCGCCTCCTTCAGGCGGCCGCGCGCGACCAGGAACTGGCAGATGCGTTCGTCGAGGCTGCCCTCGTTGGACGGCGTGGCGGCGGGTTCGAGTTCTGCAAGGGCGGCCATTGCGTGCTTACCTTTGCGACCGCCGCCATGGCGACGATCGGGAATCGGCGGCCGGGACCGCCGCGCTGGGGTGAAGAAACGGATTGTTCCACATCGGCGCGGAACGGACTCAGGCCTCGTTGTGACCGCCGGATGGCTCGCCGGGTTCCCCGTCCGGCTGAACAAGACGTTCGATGAACGCACGATTCAAGCCGATCCACAAGGCAACCGGAACCACCGCCGGCAGGATCAGGTAGCCGAACTGATAGGCGAACGCGATCGCGTTCGGCGCCAGCCCGGCGCGCTCGACCGCCGCCGCGCCTTCCGCGCCGGAGCCGAATGCCACCACTTTCAGGGCCTCGGCGACCAGTCCGAATGCCTGCGCCAGCCAGATCACGGCGAAGGCGATCGCCATCTGCAGCAGGCGCCGGCGCGTGGTGAGCGGCGTTGCCATGACCAGCCCGCAGAACAGCGGCAAGGAATAGCCGTAAACCATCGGATTCAAGGTCGGCTCCAGCACGCCCACGCCACCTGGCCCATCCGGCCCGGGCGGCACGCTGACGACGATCTTGGTCGTCAGCTGCACGAACCAGCCCGCATGGGCGACGACACGACCGCTCGTGTCGATCATTTCGCCACCCTGCACCACCGCCGAGAACAAGTCGCCCCAGACGCCGAGCAGCACTTCACGCGCCATCACCACCACCGGCTGCACCCACACCGGCGCCAGCCAGAACCACAGCACGAAGCACAGCGGCAGCCACAGCAGCACCTTCAGCCCGAATTCGCGGATCGGCGAGAGCGTCATCGGCGGCTAACCCACCCAAGCGCGCGCATTGCGGAACAGGCGCATCCACGGCGAATCCTCGCCCCAGCCGGGCGGACTCCACGACATCTGCGCGCTGCGGAATACGCGCTCGGGGTGCGGCATCAGGATCGTCACGCGCCCGTCGGCCGCGGTGAAGCCGGCCTGCCCGCCCGCCGAACCGTTCGAGTTCAGCGGGAAGCGCTCGGTCGCCGCGCCGTGGTTGTCGACGAAGCGTGCCGCCGCGAGAGCGACCCGTGCGTCCGCCGCGGCGGCGAACTCGGCGCGGCCCTCGCCGTGCGCAACAACCACCGGAATGCGCGAGCCGGCCATGCCGCGGAACAGGATCGACGGCGAATCGAGCACTTCCAGCGTGACGAAGCGCGCCTCGTACTGCTCGCTCGCATTGCGCGCGAAACGCGGCCAATGCTCCGCCCCCGGAATGATCGCCTTCAGGTTGGACAGCATCTGGCAGCCATTGCAGACGCCCAGCGCGAACGTGCTGCGGTCGGCGAAGAAGGCGGCGAACTCGTCCCGCAGGCGCTCGTTGTAGAGGATAGACGCCGCCCAGCCGCGACCGGCACCGAGCACGTCGCCGTAGCTGAAGCCGCCGCAGGCAGCGAGGCCGGAAAACTCCGACAACGCGCGACGACCACCCTGCAGGTCGGTCATGTGCACGTCGACCGCATCGAAGCCGGCGCGCGTGAATGCGGCCGCCATCTCGACCTGGCCATTGACGCCCTGGTCGCGCAGCACCGCGATGCGGGGACGCGCGCCGGTGGCGATGTACGGCGCCGCGATGTCGTCAGTCGGGTCGAACGTGAGCACCGGCGTGATGCCGGGATCGCTGGTGTCGCAGCGCCAGGCGTGTTCGGCGTCGGCACTTTCCGGGTTGTCGCGCAGGCGCTGCATCGCGTGGCTGGTTTCCGACCACGCCTGCATCAGTTCGCCCAGCGACCAATGGGCGATCGTCTCGCCCGCCTGGGTCAGCCGCACGCGCGGATCCGCGACCGGCTTGCCAACGCGGTGCACGATCGTCTCCACGCCGTGCGCGGCAAGGAGTGCGCGGAACGCCTCGCGATCGCGCGTGCGCACCTGCACCAGCGCGCCGAGCTCTTCGTTGAACAGGGCGGCGAGCGTGTTTTCCGCCCAGCCGTCCAGCGCGATATCCAGTCCGCACCGACCGGCGAACGCCATTTCCAGCAGCGCGGCGATCGCGCCGCCGTCGCTGCGGTCGTGGAAGGCCAGCAGCAACCCCTGTGCATTGGCGTCCTGGATCGCGGCGAAGAACGCGGCAAAACGCCCGGCATCGTCGAGGTCCGGCGCAAGACCGCCGCGGCGATCGAACACCTGCAGCAGGGCCGAGCCGCCCAAGCGGTTGGCACCGGCCCCCACGTCGAGCAGCCAGAGTTCCGTTTCGCCCTCGTCCAGACGCAACTGCGGCGTCAGCGCGCGGCGCACGTCCGGCGTGCGCGCGAACGCGGTGACGATCAGCGACACCGGCGACACCGTGCGTTGCTCGCCCGCGTCGCCACCGGCCGGATCGCGCCACGCAACGTGCATCGACATCGAGTCCTTGCCCACCGGAATCGAGACACCCAGTGCGGGGCAGAGCTCCATGCCGACCGCGTGCACCGCGTCGTACAACGCGGCGTCTTCGCCCTTGATGCCGACAGCCGCCATCCAGTTGGCCGACAGGCGAACCTCGTCGAGCGTGACCGCCGCCGAGGCGAGATTGGTCAGCGCCTCGCCGACCGCCATGCGCGCACTCGCCGCGGCATCGATCAGCGCCAGCGGCGTGCGCTCGCCCATGGCCATGGCCTCGCCGGCCACGCCGTCGAAGTCGACCAGCATCACGGCCGCATCGGCGACCGGCACCTGCCACGGCCCCACCATCTGGTCGCGCGCGCACAGGCCGCCGACCGAGCGGTCGCCGATCGTGACGAGAAACGCCTTGCTGCCGACTGCCGGGAGGCGCAGCACGCGCTGCACGGCCTCGTCGACGTGGATGCCTTCGATATCCGGCACCAGATCGGTGCACGGATCACGCCGACGTGCATCGCGCTGCATGCGCGGCGGCTTGCCGAACAGCACATCCAGCGGCAGGTCGATCACGAAATGCCGCGAATCGGAATCGTCGTAACGGGAATCGGCCAGCACCAGTCGGCGCTCGGCCGTGGCGCGACCGACGACGGCGAACGGGCAGCGCTCGCGTGCGCAGATCGCCTCGAACTGCGCCAGATCGGCTTCGCGGATGCCCAGCACATAGCGTTCCTGCGATTCGTTGCACCAGATCTGCATCGGCGAAAGCTGCGAGTCGTCGCACGGAATCGCGCGCAACTCGATGCGTCCGCCAACGCCCGAATCGTTGAGGATTTCCGGGATCGCATTGGACAGTCCGCCGGCGCCGACGTCGTGAATCGACACGATCGGATTGTCGTCGCCGCGCGCCCAGCAGGCGTCGACCACTTCCTGGCAACGGCGCTGCATTTCCGGGTTGTCGCGCTGCACCGACGCGAAGTCGAGCTGTTCGGAACTGGCACCGCCGGCCATCGACGAGGCCGCGCCGCCGCCGAGGCCGATGAGCATGGCCGGGCCGCCGAGCACGATCACCGCATCGCCGTCCTGCAGCGAATGCTTGTCCACATGCGACGCGCGCAGGTTGGCCAGGCCGCCGGCGATCATGATCGGCTTGTCGTAGCCATGACGCTCGCCGGAGGTGGCACCGGCCTGCTCGAAGGTGCGGAAGTAGCCACCGAGGCAGGGGCGGCCGAATTCGTTGTTGAACGCGGCGCCACCGAGCGGCGCATCACGCATGATCTCGAACGGCGTGGCGAAACGCGGAGGATGCGGGCGCTCGTCTTCCCAGGGCCGCGGCAAACCGGGCACGCGCAGGTGTGACACGCTGAAACCAACCAGTCCGGCCTTCGGCTTGCCGCCGCGACCGGTCGCGCCCTCGTCGCGGATCTCCCCGCCCGAGCCAGTCGCCGCGCCCGGGTACGGCGAGATCGCGGTCGGGTGGTTGTGCGTCTCCACCTTGATCGCGTAGGGCACGTCTTCCGCGTGCGCACGGAACGTGCCGTCCGCCGGATCGGCGAAGAAGCGGCCTGCGCGACTGCCGGCCACGACGGCGGCGTTGTCGTGGTAGGCCGACAGCGTGTGCGCGGGCGATTGCTGGTGCGTGTTGCGGATCATGCCGAACAGCGACTTCGCCTGCGGCTCGCCGTCCAGCGTGTAGTCGGCGTTGAACACCTTGTGGCGGCAGTGCTCGGAGTTGGCCTGCGCGAACATCATCAGTTCGGCATCGCTCGGATCGCGTCCGAGCTCGGCGTAACGGTCGGCGAGATAGGCGATCTCGTCCTCGGCCAGCGCCAGGCCAAGGCGCGCGTTCGCATCGCGCAGCGCGGCCAGCGCATCGACGGCCAGCTCGACGCGCGCCAGCGGCCCGGGAGCGCCGGCATCGAACAGGTGCGCGGCCGAATCCAGCGAGGCAACGGCCGACTGCGTCATCGGGTCGTGCAGCGCACGCACGACGGCTTGCCAGGCGTTCGACTCGGTCGCCGGCATGCCGGCGATGTCGTAGGCGAGACCGCGCTCGACGCGGCGCACGGCAAAACCGCAACCCTGCAGGATGTCGGTGGCCTTGCTCGACCACGGTGAACGCGTGCCCAGACGCGGCACGATCCACAACGTGGCGGGGCGCGCCGGCCCGCTGGCCTCGATCGCCTTGGACAGGCGCGGCAGATCGAGCGCCGCGTTGGCGGCGGCTTCAAGAAAATAGACGTGACGGGCGGAACGTACCTGGCAGCCGGGCGCGACACGCGCGAGCTCGGCGTTGAGGCGGTCGATGCGGAACGGGGACAGCGCGGACAGGCCGTCGAGAGCGATCATGGCACTCGGGCGAAAGGAGAGGGCCCGCGATGATACCGGATGCCTTCCGCAGCGGTGGCGGTCCCGCCTCGTCCGATTGCGGATCCGGGCCGGAAATCGCGCCTTTCCGCCGGCTTGCAGACACGGCGGCCACGCCGGCGCGACGGGGCCCCGTCAACGGCCCGGGGCAGCCGCGATGACTCAGGGAACACGGTCGAGGTGCCGCGAAAAAAACAACGCCCGGCGCGAGGCCGGGCGTCGGGATTGCGTTTCGATGGGCGAGACTCAGTTTTTCGCCAGACCGGACTTTTCCGCGGCCTGCAGGCGCTTGAGCAACTCGGCCGGCGGCAGATAGCCACCGAGCTTGGAGCCGTCGGCGGTCAGCACCGTCGGCGTGCCGTTCACGCCGACCTGCAGGCCGAGATTGAACTGCTCCTCGATCGGGTTGTCGCACTTGGCCGGCGCCGGCTCGACACCGTTCTTGGCGGCCGTGAAGGCGGCGTTGCGGTCCTTCGCACACCACACCGAAACCGCCTTGTCGAACGACGGCGTGCCCGGGCCGCTGCGCGGGAAGAACAGGTAGTCCACCTCGATGCCGAGCTTGTTGATCTCGGCCATTTCGGTATGCATCTTGCGGCAGTAGCCGCAGTCGATGTCGGTGAACACGGTGATCTTGTACTTCGACTTGCCGCCGGCCGCCGGGAAGATGATGTGCTTCTCGGGCGGTACCGCGTCGAGCACGCTGCGGGTCTGCAGCGCGATGCGCGCGGCGGTCAGGTCGCGCTTTTCCTGCGTGTCGAACAGCGTGCCCTGCATCAGGTACTTGCCGTCGTCGCTGACATAGAGCAGCTGGTTGCCGATGATGACCTGGCGATATCCCGGGATTGGGGCGGCCTCGATCTTGTCGATTTTCGCCTGCGGCACGAGCTCGGACAGCGCCTTGCGCGCAGCGGCGTCGGCCGGGGATTCGGCGGCCATGGCCAGCGGGGCGACAAGGCAGGCGCCGGCCAGGAGAAGGGTGCGGGCAAACAGGGGCTTGGAGGTCATGGTCTACTCGTCAGTTCTTGGCGACGGCGGGCTGCGCCTGCGCAAGGCGATCAAGCTCGGCGGCGAGCTGGTCGGGGGATTGCGCGATCTGACCCGCAATGAGCGAGCCATCCGGCGCAAGCGTGGTGGGCGTGCCGTTGATGCCGATCGACTCGGCCAGCGCGGTGAGTTCGGCGATCGGATTGGGACAGGTCGCATTGCCCGTGTCCTTGCCGTTCATCGCCGCCGTGAACGCGGCGTTGCGGTCCTTCGCACACCAGACCGCTTCGGCCTTCTTGTCCGCGCCGGGATGGATCGTCAGCGGGTAGAACAGGTATTCCACGGCGATGCCGCGCTCGTTGTAATCGGCCACCTGCTGATGGAAGCGGCGGCAGTACGGACAGTCGATGTCGGTGAACACGGTCACCGTGTGCTTGACCTTGGCCGGTGCCTTCGGGGCGAACACGATGCGCTTGTCCGGGCCGATCTTGTCGAGCGCGATCTTGCGCGCGACCGCGCGCGAGTTGGCGGTCAGGTCGCGCTTGTTGGCCACGTCGATGGCATTACCATCGAGGACGTAGCGGCCGTCCTTGCTGACGTACAGGAACTGGCCGCCGGCGATGACTTCGTAGAAGCCGGGCACCGCCGAATCCTTGACGACATCGACCTTCACGTTCGGCGCAAGCGCCGCGACCGCCTTGCCGGCCACGACTTCGGCCGGGCCGGCGAACGCCGGAGCGGAAACGGATAGCGCGCAAAGGAGCAGGCTGCACAGCAGCAGGGGCAAACGCATGGCGACCTCGCAATGAAAAGGGGACTCCGGGCAGGTCCGCCAGCGATTGGCACGCACAGGCCGGACTCCTTCGGAGCAGGATTGACCACGAAGGGCGCGGTCCGGTTCCGTCAATCGCGCATTCTCGCACGCACAGCCGATGCGTCAAACCGCAGCAGCGACAAGGGCTTTCGCGCCGCTGCGGCCGGCGCCGCGGCTCAACCGCGCGGGTGATGGCGCTCATGCAGCCGCTTGAG
>JASLGB010000075.1 GCA_030150315.1 Dokdonella sp.
GGATGGTGCGTGCGCAGGTGCGCGACATACACGTCATAGTCTGGTACGCCAATGATCTGGCGCGCGATGCGGACGCATCGGCGCCAGAATTCCGTCAGCGCGCCGCTGCGCATCACTTCGCTCCGGCCAGCGCGACGTACGGCGTTTCCTGCGCCGTCGGCACGTTGCTGCGTCGTGCGGCGATCGCGGCGCGCAGGCCGAAGAACACGACTGCGACGACCAGGGCCATGAAGATCAGCGACAGCGTCGCATCGACGTAATCGTTGGTCAGGATGCGGTGCATGTCCTCCATCGACTTTGCGGGCGCCAGCACCTGCCCGGAATCGAGCGCGGCCGAGTACTTGCGTGCGTGCGCAAGGAAGCTGACCTTGACGTCGTCGCTGAACACCTTCTGCCAGCCGGCGGTCAGCGTGCAGATGACCAGCCAGGCGGTCGGCAGCAGCGGAATCCACAGGTACTTGTCGCGCTTCATCTTGATCAGGCAGACGCAGCACAGCGTCAGCGCGATTGCGGCGAGCATCTGGTTGGCGATGCCGAACAGCGGCCACAAGGTGTTGATGCCGCCGAGCGGATCGACCACTCCCTGATAGAGGAAGTAACCCCAGCAGGCGACGCACAGGCCGGTTGCGAGCAGGTTGGCTGCCCAGGATTCGGTCTTCTTCAGCGCCGGCACGGCGAGACCGACCAGCTCCTGGATCATGAAGCGGCCGACGCGCGTGCCGGCGTCCACTGTGGTCAGGATGAACAGCGCCTCGAACAGGATCGCGTAGTGGTACCAGAATGCCATCATGCCTTCGCCCGAAATGACCTGGTGGATGATGTGCGCCATGCCGACGGCGAGCGTCGGAGCGCCGCCAGCGCGCGACAGGATCGAGTTTTCGCCGATGTCCTTGGCGGTTTGCGCGAGCACGTCGGGTGTGATCACGAAGCCCCACTGGCTGATCGCCTGCGCGGCCGAGTCGACCGTCGTGCCGATCACCGCCGCGGGTGCATTCATGGCGAAATAGATGCCCGGATCCAGCACGCAGGCGGCGATCAGCGCCATGATCGCGACGAAGGCTTCCATCAGCATCGAGCCGTAGCCGACCAGGCGCGCTTCCCCCTCGTTGGCGAGCAGCTTGGGCGTGGTGCCGGACGAGATCAGCGAATGCCAGCCCGATACCGCGCCGCAGGCGATCGTGATGAACAGGAACGGGAACAGGTTGCCGGCGAACACCGGGCCGCTGCCGTCGATGAATTTCGTGACGGCCGGCATGCGCAGGTCCGGCGCGGCAATGACGATGCCGAGCGCGAGCAGCACGATGGTGCCGATCTTGAGGAAGGTGGAGAGATAGTCGCGCGGTGCCAGCAGCAGCCAGACCGGCAGGACCGAGGCGACGAAGCCATAGGCGATCAGCATCCATGCCAGTTCGCGGCCGTTGAAATGGAACATCGACGCCCATTCCGGATCGTGCGCCACGATGCCGCCAACCCAGATCGACAGCACCAGCAGCACGAGGCCGATGATCGACACTTCCATCACGCGCCCCGGGCGCAGGTAGCGCAGGTACAGGCCCATGAACACCGCGATCGGCATCGTCATGGCCACCGTGAAGGTGCCCCAGGGGCTGTCAGCCAATGCCTTCACCACGACCAGGGCAAGGACGGCAAGGATGATGAACATGATCATCAGGATGCCGATCATCGCGATGATGCCCGCGGTGGGGCCCATTTCCGCGCGCACCATTTCGCCGAGCGAACGGCCGTCGCGGCGCACCGACAGGAACAGGATCATGAAGTCCTGCACCGCGCCAGCGAGGATCACGCCGACCAGGATCCACAAGGTCCCGGGCAGGTAGCCCATCTGCGCCGCCAGCACCGGGCCGACCAGCGGGCCGGCGCCCGCGATAGCCGCAAAGTGATGGCCGAACACGACCCACTTGTCGGTCGGCACATAGTCGAGGCCGTCGTTGCGTTGCACTGCCGGTGTCGCGCGCGTGGGGTCGAGGCCAAGCGCCTTGTCCGCGATGAAGCGACTGTAGAAGCGGTAGCCGATGAAGAAGATGGAGGTCGATGCCGCGACCAGCCAGATCGCGTTGATGGTCTCGCCGCGATGCAATGCGATGGTGCCGAGACAGAAGGCGCCGACGACCGCGACCGCGGCCCAGGCGAGCTTGGAAACAGGACTTTGCAGAGGGCTTGCGGTGCCGGTGGTCATGCGCGCGCTCCCGTTGGATGTCAACGAAAGGGTGTGCCTTCATGCCGAGGCGGTCAATGCGCGGCGCACGGCAAGGCGCTAAGACTTTGGTCGAATGAACGCGTCCGTCGCCAATGCAATCGACGCAGCACGGTGTACCGCCACTTCCGCTTACAATAATGGCGCATCTCGTCGATGCCACCACACACCAAGGGGGAATCCATGTTGTTCGTTTCCAGCGTCCTGGAAGGCGTTGCCGTGCCCGTGATTCGTTCAAAGCGAAGCTGCGGAACGGGCGTTCTTCGCACGGTCGCCACGCTTTTCGTCGCGGTCGCTTCGGGCTCGGCCTCCGCCCAGTCGTTCACCGAGAACTTCGACGACATCTCCCAGCTCGCCGGCAGAGGTTGGGGCACGCAGAACAACAGCACCCCGGTGGGATCGCTGAGCTGGTTCCAGGGCACGCCCACGAATGCCACGCCCACGCCTGGCCCGTTCAATGCCTACAACGGCGCGGCGGATGCGTATATCGCAGCCAATTTCAATAGTACGGGCAGCGCGGGCACCATCAGCAACTGGCTGATCATGCCGAACCGGACGCTGCGCAACGGCGATGTCTTCACGTTCTATACCCGCAAGCCAACCATTGGAGGAGGGCAGACCGACTTTCCCGATCGTCTCGAAGTGCGCCTGAGTACGAATGGTGCAAGCACGAACGTGGGAACGGGCGCTGCCGGCACCGGCGACTTCACGACGTTGCTGATGTCCATCAATCCCACCTTGGTGGCCAACGTCTATCCGCAGATGTGGACGCAATACACGATCACGATGTCGGGCCTTCCCGCGCCCACCTCGGGCCGAATGGCGTTCCGCTACTTCGTGACCGGCGCCGGCTCCCTCGGCACCAATTCCGACTACATCGGCATCGACGCCGTGGCGTACACCCCATACGTCTGCCCCGCGCTCACGATGACGCCGGGCGGCGCCTTGTCGGGGGGAGTGTTCGGGCAACCCTATTCCACGTCGCTGACGCAGACCGGAGCCCTGGGCGCGCCGAATTACGCGGTGACCGCGGGTGCGTTGCCGCCCGGATTGACGCTATCGGCGAACGGTACGATTTCCGGCACGTCCACGGACCTTGGCACATTCAATTTCACGGTGACGGTGTCCGATGCGAGCGGCTGCAATGCTTCCCAATCGTATTCCATCACCGTGGTCCCCACGGTGCCCGGAGTGCCCACGGATGTCAGCGCCAGCGCAGGCGATGCACAGATCGACGTGAGCTGGGTCGATCCGGCCAATGACGGCGGCAGCGCCATCACCAGCCATGTCGCAAGTTGCACCGACGGCACGAACAGTTTCAGCGCGCCCGGCACTGTGTCGCCGATCACGGTGGGCGGACTCGTCAACGGCACGGCCTATACCTGCACCGTGGCCGCAATCAACGGCGAAGGTGCCGGCACCGCCTCCACGCCGAGCAACAGCGTCACGCCGAAGGGCAACCAGAGCATCGCCTTCGGTCCACAGGCCGGTCAGATTTATGGTCCCGGTCGAAACTTCTCCGTCAATCCACCAGCGACCGCCAGTTCCGGTCTTGACGTCAGCTACGGCTCGACGACGCCCGGTGTGTGCACGGTGATGGGCGCGACGGTTTCCATCGTCTCCGCCGGCTCCTGCACGCTCTCGGCATCGCAACCGGGCAATGGCGCCTGGAATCCGGCGTTGCCGGTCGAGCAGACCCTTGTCATCGACAAGGCCGACCAGACCCTGACCTTCCCGCCGCAAACCGAGCCGGTCCGCGAATTCGAAGCAGGTGCCACGTTCGCCATCGATCCGCTGGCGAGCAGCGCGACACCCAACTCGGGTCTCGCCATCGTTTATGTCTCGCTCGATCCGACGGTGTGCGAAGTCGGCGGCACGACGGTGACGATGGTCGGCCCCGGCCACTGCGTCATCGCCGCGAAGCAGTCCGGCAACGGCAACTACAACGCGTCAATGCAGGTGACGACGCAGGTCGTGCTGAGCGACACGATCTTCGAGGACGGTTTCGAGGATTTGCCGCCGATGTAATGCCCGCTTGCCGCGGTCTCGGGAGGAACTCCGCGAAGGGTCCTCCCGAGCCGATGCACGATCGGATTTCGGCTGGCGCGCCGCCCGCAATATCGGACGGCGCGTGGGGGCGGGGCGCCCGCGTATCAGTCGGAATTCCTGCCGCCGAATGCGTCGGCGAAAAGGCTGTCGGTGGCGACGAGATGGCTGACGGTCGCGTCAAAGTCGGCGCCGTTCCACAAGCGCGTGCCGACCACGGCGATCACTTCCGCGCCCCGCCCGGTGTTGTTGGCGCCATCCCACACGCCGGTGCCGCCGATCCACAGGCCGAACGGGCGCGACCACCGCGTGATGCCTGTGGCTGCGGTGTAGTCGAGCGCCTGGCGTGCGTGCTGAGCGTTGCCGCTGGCGCTGAACTGGCGAACCGCCTGGTAGTTGTGGTCGTCGCCGTAGT
>JASLGB010000077.1 GCA_030150315.1 Dokdonella sp.
CCCGACGGCAGCACGCGCATCGCCGTGCAGGGCCAGACGGTGCGCTTCCGGTGAGCCTCGACGCTGCGTTCCTCTCGCGCGCGCTCGACGCCGCGCAGCGTGCCGCGGACGCGGCCGAGGTAATCACCCGACCGCGCTTTCGCGCCCAGGATTTCTCGGTCGTGACGAAGGCCGACGCGACGCCGGTAACCCAGGCCGACCGCGACGCGGAGGTGGCAATCAAGCAGGCATTGCGCGCGACCTTTCCCGACCACGCCTTCCACGGAGAGGAAGAGGGGCGCGAGGGCGACGGCGACCTCCTCTGGCTGATCGAGCCGATCGACGGCACCAAGGCTTTCGTACGCGGCTACCCGATGTTCTCCACGCAGATCGCGCTGATGCACGCGGGCGAGCTCGTGCTCGGCGTTTCGGCGGCGGGCGAGTATGGCGAGCGCGCCTGGGCGGTGCGCGGCGGCGGTGCCTTCCTGCGCACGCGCGAGGGTGCCGAACAGCGTTTGCAGGTATCGGATGTGGCCGAATTCGGGCCGCAAGCGGCGATCTCCGGCGGCAACCTGAAGTCGCTGGCGCAGTCGCCAGCGCGCTGGGCAGCCTGGGGCGAGCTGGTGCGCCGCGTCGGACGCATCCGCGGCTACGGCGATTTCCTGCACTACCACCTGCTCGCGCGCGGCGCGATCGATCTGGTGCTCGAGTCCGACCTCAACATCCTCGATATCGCGCCGCTGGTCGTGATCGTGCGCGAAGCCGGCGGCGTCTTCACCGACCTCGATGGCGGCGCGATCGGTCTCGATACGCGCAGCGCGCTGGCCGGAACGCCGGCCCTGCACGCGCAGGCGCTGGCGGCGTTGCGCACGCCGTAGCCGGCGCTTCGCCGCCGTCGTCCGCTGGCGACAGGCGCTTGCGGGGCTGGACAGCCGCGGCTGCAGTGCGCAGTCTCGCGGCGGGGGGGTCCTTCCGACCCTGGAGGCATCCGATGTATCCGAAAGTAATCCTGCTTGCGTCTGTTCTTGCGTCCGGCTGCGCGTTTGCGGCGGACGTGACGATGCCGGTGCAGTGTTCGCGCGACGACGCCGCGCCGGTCGCGTGCGAGTTCGCCGACACAGCGACCAAGGACGGCACGCACACGATGGACATCACGCACGGCGACCAGCGCACGCGCTTCATCGGCCAGCGCCAGGGGCCGTGGTGGTCGGGCACGCTGGATGGCAAGGACGCGATGGGCTACGAGATCAACCGCGGCCACATGGTGATCGCGACGCGCGACCTGCAATCCACCTTCGAGTGGTGGAACCGCCCGGCGCATTCCGCCGAGCCCGAGCAGGCCACGGACGCGCCGACCGGCGACGCGCCCGCGAAGGACTGAGTCAGGCCCGTCGCAGCACGGTCATGGGCGAGGTGCGCGCGATGCCGCGCGTACCGGCCCAGCCGGTCAGGGCAACGAGGACGGCGGCGCCGAACACCACTGCGACCAAAGAGGGGAGCGGCGGCAGATAGCCGTCGAGGCGGAACACCTGGCGTGCCAGCAAGGCGCCGATGCCGGCCGCGCCGGCGATCGCGATGACTCCGGCGAGCAGGCCCAGCGTGGCGAATTCCGCCAGTGCCGCGATGTCGAGCTGGCGCTTGTGCGCGCCCAGCGTGCGCAGCAGGGCGGCCTCGTGCCGGCGCTCGTCGGCCGTCGCGGCCAGCGCCGCCAGCAGTACCAGCACGCCGGCGACGAGGCTGAAGCCGAGCACCCAGGTCGCCGCGCCGCTGACGCGGTCGATGACTTCGCGCACGCGGTCGAGGATCGCGCCGAGGTCGATCAGGGAAAGGTTTGGATGTGCGCGCGCCAGCTCGCCCAGCGACGTCGCCGCCGAGGCGTCGAGATGGAAGCTGGCGACGTGGCTGTGCGGCAGTTTCGCGCCGCTGGCCGGATCGAGCAGCAGGAAGAAGTTGGCGCGGAACGACTCCCAGTCGACCGTGCGGATGCTGCTGATCGTCGCGGTGACTTCCTGCTCGCCGACGCGCAGGGTCATCGTGTCGCCGAGTTTCAGCCGGAACATGTCCACCCACATGCGATCGACCGAAAGCTGCGGCGTGGCGAGGTCGGGCGCGAACCAGGCGCCTTCGAGCAGATGGTTCGCCTCGGGCAGACTGGCGCTCCAGCTCAGGCGAGCTTCGCCATTGATCCAGCCGGCGGCGCGCCGGTCCGCGTAGTCCTTCGGTTCGGGCGCGCGGCCGTTGATCGCGACCAGTTTTCCGACCGCGAGTGGCAGCGCGTTGAGGTGGCTCGCGCCGAGTTGCCGCAGCTGCTGCTCGACGTCGCCGAGCTGCTCGCTTTGCAGGTTCAGCACGAACCAGTTCGGCGTGTCGTCGGGGAGGTTCGCGCGCCATTGCGCCAGCAGCGACGGGCCGATCACCGCCAGCGTCGCCAGCGCGGTCAGGCCGAGCGACAGCGCGCCGGCCTGCAGCAGGGTCAGGGCGCGCCGCCGCGCGAGGTTGGCAAGGCCGAAGCGCAGCGCGCCGCGCAGCCGGCTGGCGGCGCGGCGGACCAGCCACAAAAGCGCCAGTCCGAGCAGGAAGGTCGCCAGCGCCACCGCGCCAAAGCCGGCGGCCAGGGTTGCCGCCAGCCGCAGGTTGCCCGCGCCAAACTGCAGCAGCACGGCGCCGACCGCCAGCGGCAGCAGGTACAGCGCGCGGAAACGGCGCACGCTCGCGTTGTCCTCGCGGCGGAACACGCGCATCGGCGCGACCTCGCGCAGGCGCAGCAGCGGCGGCAGTGCAAAGCCGAACAGCACTGCCGCGCCGACCGCGAGCGAGGCCAGCGATGGCGCCCACGGCCACGGTGGCAGCGCACCCGGAAGCAGGCCACCGGCCAGGCGCAGGACGCCTTCCTGCAGGCCAAGCCCGAGCGCGAGACCGAGCAGGCAGGCCGGAATTGCCAGCAGCGCGAGCTGCAGCAGCAGCGCCGCGAGAATCTCGCCGCGGCGCGCGCCGAGGCAGCGCAGCAGCGCCACCTCCGCCACCTTGCGTCGCGCGAAGTGCTGCGCTGCCAGCGCAATCGCGATGCCGGACAGCAGGGCCGCGATCAGCGCAGCCAGGCGCAGGAAACTTTCGCCGCGCTCGAATGCGCTGCGCAGGTTCTGCTGTGCATCGCGCACGGTGGTCAGTTCGGCGCCGTCCGGCAGGCGCGGCTTGGCCCACGCCGCGAAGGCGTCGACCGCGGCGGCGTTGCCGGCCACCAGCAGGCGATGCCGCGCACGGCTGCCGACGCCGATCATGCCGCTGGCCTGTGCATCGGCCAGGCTCATCAGCACGCGCGGCGCGAGCCGGAACGGGTTGCCGCCGTCCGGCGTCTGCACGATCTCGCCGGCCACGGTGAGGTCGCGCCCGCCAAGCTGGAGCCGACCGCCGATGTCGACGGCGAGTGCGGACAGCGCCGCGCGTTCCGCATGGACGGATCCGGCCGGCGGCGCGTGTGCGGCATGGGCGATGCCGTCCGTGCCCACCACGCGCGACTCGCCGCGCAGCGGAAAGGCCTCGTCGGCTGCGCGCACGTCGACCAGCCTGCTGCGCTCGCCGGCAAAGGCGACGCTCGGGAAATCGGCGAGGCGGCTGATGGCAAGGCCGCGGCGGCGCGCCTCGTCGGCGAACTCCGCTGGCAGCGGCTTGCTCGAGGTGAGGCCGAGATCGCCGCCGACCAGTTCGGCGGCGGAGGCCAGCAGGGCGCGCTCGACACGCCCGGCCAGCGTCGCGACGGCAGCCAGCGCGGCCACCGCGAGGACGAGGGCGGCCGCCAGCGTGGCCAGTTCCGCGTGCCGGAATTCGCGCCGCAGGCTGCGCGCGGCGAAGGCCAGCGGCTTCATGCGCTCGCTTCCGGTGCGGCGTTCTCGTTGGAGCCGGGTGCGTCGGTGCCGATCGTGTCGGCGCCGGTCTCGTGCTGGATGCGCCCTTCGCGCAGATGCAGGCTGCGTGCGCAGCGTGCGGCGAGTCGTGCGTCGTGCGTGACCAGCACCAGCGTCGTGGCGTGTTCGCGATTCAGCGCGATCAGCAGGTCGCTGATCGCCGCGCCGGTGCGCTGGTCGAGATTGCCGGTCGGCTCGTCGGCAAACAGGATGTCCGGGCCGTGCACGAAGGCGCGCGCGATCGCCACGCGCTGCTGTTCGCCGCCGGAAAGCTGATGCGGAAAATGGTGCCGGCGCTGCTGCAGGCCGACACGCGCCAAGGCATCGGCGGCGCGCTCGCGCGCATCGGCGCGGCCTTCCAGTTCGAGCGGCAGCATCACGTTTTCCTCGGCGTTCAGCGCCGGCAGCAGCTGGAAATTCTGGAAGACGAAGCCGACGTGACGGCGGCGCAGGCGCGCGCGGGCTTCCTCGTCGAGTCCGTCGAGGCAGGTCTGGGCCAGCGTGATCGAGCCGCGGCTGGGGCGATCCAGCCCGGCGAGCAGGCCGAGCAGGGTCGTCTTGCCCGAGCCGGAGGCGCCGACGATGGCAAGGCTGGCGCCGCGTGCGACGTGCAGCCCGACGCCGTCGAGGATGGTCAGGCTGCCATCGGGGCCGTCGACGGTTTTGCTAATCTGCGTCGCGGTCAAGGCGGTTTCGGTACGCTCGCTCATGC
>JASLGB010000085.1 GCA_030150315.1 Dokdonella sp.
GGGCCTGCTCGAAAGGGTGCCGGATGCCTTCCTGCGCGACAGCGCGGCACGGGGGCGCGGGCGGCTTTCGCGACTCGCCGACGGACGTATCGGTCGCTTCGGCTGGCAGGCGACGACGGCCACGATCGAGGAACAGACGGCTGTCGCGCTGTCGCGCGAGATGGGACTCACCTCGCCGCTGATCGACCGTGACGACTGCACGCCGCGGCAGGCGGCGTGCCGCGCGACCCCTTCCGGCGGCACGCCGGAAGTCCCGGCGGAATTCATGCAGGCCCTCGTCGCGTTCCAGCGGCACCTCGCCGTGCCGCGCGCCAAGGCGGCGCCCGACGAGTCCGCGCGCTTTGCCGCGCTCGGCTGCGCGGCCTGCCATCGACCGCGCCTGCCCGTCGACGGCGTGCCGGGACTCGTCGCGATCGCACCGTACACGGACCTGCTGCTGCACGACCTCGGCGACGGCCTTGCCGATCGCGACGCGAACGGGCGCAGCGTGCCGAGCACCTGGCGCACGGCACCGCTGTGGGGACTGGGCCACGCCGCACGGCGGCCGCTCGCGCTGCTGCACGACGGACGCGCCCGCTCGATCGAGGAAGCCGTGCTCTGGCACGACGGCGAGGCGCGCACGGCGAGGCGGCGTTTCGAGCTTCTGGACGCCGCACAGCGCCGACGGATGCTCGACTGGCTCGCCGCGCTGTAGCCGAGACTTCTGCCATCAGCCGCAGGTCCCGTGCGATACCGGCGCGGTTCCGTCCAGCCGCGCAAAGAAAAAGCCCCGCATCGCTGCGGGGCTTTTCGTATGGAGCGTTGGCGCAAGCTCTCCCCACCCCAACCCTCTCCCGCACGCGGGAGAGGGAGAAGTGCGGCGCATCGGACTTCTTAGAAGTCCATGCCGCCCATGCCGCCCATGCCGCCGGCCGGGCCGTGGCTGTGGGCTTCTTCCTTCTTCGGCGCCTCGGCGACCATGGCTTCCGTCGTCACGACGAGGCCGGCGATCGACGCGGCGTTCTGCAGCGCGGTGCGCGTGACCTTGGTCGGGTCCAGGATGCCCAGCTCGACCATGTCGCCGAAATCACCGGTGGCGGCGTTGTAACCGAAGTTGCCCTTGCCCTCGGCGACCTTGTTCAGGATGACCGACGCTTCTTCACCGGCGTTGGTGACGATTTCGCGCAGCGGCGCTTCCATCGCGCGGCGCGCGATCGTGATGCCGTGGTTCTGGTCTTCGTTCTCGCCCGTGAGCTTGGCGATTCCGGCCAGCGAGCGCACCAGCGCCACGCCGCCGCCCGGCACCACGCCTTCTTCCACCGCCGCACGCGTGGCGTGCAGAGCGTCTTCGACGCGCGCCTTCTTTTCCTTCATTTCCACTTCCGTCGCGGCACCGACCTTGATGACGGCCACGCCGCCGGCCAGCTTCGCCACGCGCTCCTGCAGCTTCTCGCGGTCGTAGTCCGAAGAGGTCTCTTCGATCTGCGCCTTGATCTGCTTGATGCGCGACTGGATGTTGCCCGCTTCGCCGGCGCCATCGATGATGGTGGAGTTTTCCTTGGTGATGACGACCTTCTTCGCGCGGCCGAGATCCTTCAGCGTGGCCTTCTCGAGCTGCAGGCCGACTTCCTCGGAAATGACCTGGCCACCGGTGAGAATGGCCATGTCTTCCAGCATCGCCTTGCGACGGTCACCGAAGCCCGGCGCCTTCACGGCGGCAACCTTGACGATGCCGCGGATCGTGTTGACGACGAGGGTCGCCAGCGCTTCGCCTTCCACTTCCTCGGCGACGATCAGCAGCGGCTTGCCAGCCTTGGCGACGCCTTCGAGCACGGGCAGCAGCTCGCGCACGTTGGAGATCTTCTTGTCGTACAGGAGGATGTACGGGTCTTCCAGCTCGACCTGCTGGCTCTGCTGGTTGTTGATGAAATACGGCGACAGGTAGCCGCGGTCGAACTGCATGCCCTCGACGACGTCGAGTTCGTTGTCCAGACCCGAGCCTTCCTCGACCGTGATGACGCCTTCCTTGCCGACCTTGTCCATCGCCTCGGCGATGAGCTTGCCGATCAGCTGGTCGCCGTTGGCGGAGATGGTGCCGACCTGCGCGATCGACTTGGAATCGGCGGACGGCTTGGACAGCTTCTTCAGCTCTTCCACGGCCGCGATGACGGCCTTGTCGATGCCGCGCTTGAGGTCCATCGGGTTCATGCCGGCGGCGACGGCCTTGAGGCCTTCGCGGATCAGCGCCTGAGCGAGAACGGTGGCGGTGGTGGTGCCGTCACCGGCGACGTCGGAGGTCTTGGAAGCCACTTCCTTGACCATCTGCGCGCCCATGTTCTCGAACTTGTCGGCCAGTTCGATTTCCTTGGCGACGGAGACGCCGTCCTTGGTGATCGTCGGCGCGCCGAAGCTCTTGTCGAGCACGACGTTGCGGCCCTTCGGGCCGAGCGTGGCCTTGACGGCATTGGCGAGGGTGTTCACCCCGCGCAGGATCTTGGCGCGGGCGTCTTCACCGAAACGGATTTCTTTGGCTGCCATGGGAATGTGTCCTTGGAATCGTTGGAATGGGGGTGATGAAGTGCGGCGCAGGCGCCTGCTTACTTCTCGACAACGGCGATGAGGT
>JASLGB010000118.1 GCA_030150315.1 Dokdonella sp.
GCGCATCGCGCCGTCCGCAGGAGATGACATGAGCGAATCGACCTCGACCCCCACGTTCAAGCCGAAGAAATCGGTAGCCCTGTCCGGCGTCGCCGCCGGCAATACCGCGCTGTGCACGGTCGGCCGCAGCGGCAACGACCTGCACTATCGCGGCTCCGACATCCTCGATGTCGCCACGACCTGCGAGTTCGAGGAAATCGCGCACCTGCTGGTGCACGGCACGCTGCCCATCCGCGCCGAACTGGCCGGCTACAGGGCCAAGCTGAAGGCGCTGCGCGGCATCCCGGCGTCGGTCAAGACGGTGTTGGAAAGCCTGCTGGCGTCGGCGCATCCGATGGACGTGATGCGGACCGGCGTGTCCGCACTCGGTTGCGCGCTGCCGGAGAAGGATGACCACAACCATCCCGGCGCGCGCGACATTGCCGACCGTCTGATGGCCTCGCTCGGCTCGATGCTGCTGTACTGGTACCACTACGCGGTGAACGGCAGGCGCATCGAGGTGGAGACCGACGACGATTCGATCGGCGGCCATTTCCTGCACCTGCTGCATGGCGAGAAGCCGCGCGATTCGTGGGTGCGCGCGATGCACACCTCGCTGATCCTGTATGCCGAGCACGAGTTCAACGCCTCGACCTTCACCTGCCGTGTCATCGCCGGCACCGGCAGCGACATGTATTCGGCGATCGCCGGTGGCATCGGCGCGCTGCGCGGTCCCAAGCACGGCGGTGCGAACGAAGTCGCGTTCGAGATCCAGAAGCGCTACGACACGCCGGACGAGGCCGAGGCCGACATCCGCGCGCGCGTCGAACGCAAGGAAGTGGTGATCGGATTCGGCCATCCGGTGTACACGGTCAGCGATCCGCGCAACGAAGTGATCAAGACGGTCGCGCGCGAGCTTTCCGCCGAACAGGGCAACATGAAGATGTACGACATCGCCGAGCGTCTCGAATCGACGATGTGGGAAATCAAGAAGATGTTCCCGAACCTGGACTGGTTCAGCGCCGTCAGCTACCACATGATGGGCGTGCCGACCGCGATGTTCACGCCGCTGTTCGTGATCTCGCGCACCTCCGGCTGGAGCGCGCACGTGATCGAGCAGCGCATCGACGTCAAGATCATCCGTCCGAGCGCAAACTACGTCGGCCCGGAAGACCTCGCCTTCGTGCCGATCGACCAGCGCAGCTGATTTCCCCGCTTCAGGTTCACGAAAGAACGATGCCCGCGCACTGCGGGCATCGTTCTTTCCGGTATGGCGCGGTGCGGTCAGGCCTTGGTGGCCAGCACCTTCTTCACCGCGGGATCGGCGTCAATGCGCGCGAAGAAGCGCTCCAGATGATCCAGCCCGGAAAGGTCCACGCCGCTGCCCTTGGCCCAGCGCAGCACCACATACAGGTACGGGTCGGCGATCGAGCGGCCGCCGGCGATCCAGTCGCGGCCTTCCAGTTGCTGGTTGGCGCGCTCGAACAGGTCGCGCAGCGACTTGCGTGCATGCGTCTTGGTCTTTTCGATCACCGCCTCGTCTTCGAGATAGGCGGTCGAGCCGAACAGCGGCTTGAACGCCGGATGCACGTCGGCGTTGACGAAGGACAGCCAGCGGTTCACCTCGGCGCGCCCCTTGGGCGTGCCGTCACCATCCAGCCCGGCGTCGGGATTCAGGTCGCACAGGTAATGCAGGATGGCCGCGTTCTGCGTCAGCACCCAGCCCCTGTCTTCCAGCACCGGAACCGCGCCGGCCGGGTTGAGTTTGCGGAACGCCGGCGATGCGCGGCCTTCGCGGGTGACGATCTCGACCTCGTAGGGCTTGCCGATCAACTCCAGCACGATGTGGTCGGCCACCGAGCAGGCGCCGGGCGAGGAATACAGTTTCATGGGCATCTCCATCACGGGGGGATCAATGACAGAGGCTGGCGGCGCCGGGGCGCGGATTCAAGGCGTGGCCTGGCTGGCGGGCGAGAGGTCCTCGAAACGCCGGTTGCCGATCGGGTACGAGCGCCAGTCGCGGAAATCGAAATGCCACCACTCGAACTCGTACACGTCGAAGCCCTCGGCCTCCATGTGGCGACGCAGGAGATCGCGGTTGGCGCGTTCCTGCGGCGTGCCGCCCGCATAGGTCGGGTAGGCGCGCTCGGAAAATTCGTCGTACAGGCTCGGCATCGGCAGCGGCGCGCCGGTGGCCAGGTCGATCAGGGTGAGATCGACCGCGCAGCCGCGGTTGTGGCGCGAACCCTTGGCCGGATCGCCGACGAAATGGTGCTGCGCCGGCGGTGTGGCGTCCCAGAACATTTTCGTCACGTACCAGGGCCGATAGCCGTCGTGGATCAGCAGGCCCAGTCCTTCGCGCGCGAGTGCGTGCTGCGCCCGCACCACGGCTTCGGCGGCCGGCCGTTGCAGGAAGGCGCGCGCCTGACTGTAGAGCGGCGCGCCGAGGAAGTTGTCGTTTCCGGCGTAGCGGATGTCCAGTCGCAGCGTCGGGTCGAGCGTGACCAGTTCGACCAGGTCGCTGGCGCGGAACTCGCCGCTTTCGTGCGGCGGCTCTGCGGCGAGGGCGATTGGCAGCAGCTCGGCCACCGGGCGCACCGGCTCGATGCGGAAAACAGCTGTTTTTTCGGCAGCCGGTTCGCGCGGCGGCGTGACGCCGGCACAGGCGGCGAGGCAGAGCAGGGCGAGCGAAAGGATCAGTCGGTGCATGGCGGTCTCGCGGCAAGATCCGCCGATCATAGCGGTCGTTGCGAAAGCGATGGCCAGTGCGCACCATCGCCGTCCCGAATGGCCTCAGGTCGATCATGAGCGAAGCAGTTCCCCGCACGCTGGACGAGTGGCTCGCGCACCAGTTGCGCACGCACCCGCAGGACATCGCGCTCGGTCTCGAGCGAGTGAGCGAGGTGTGGCGGCGACTGGGTGCGCCGCCGCCGGCACCGCTGGTCATCACGGTCGGCGGCACCAATGGCAAGGGGTCGACCGTGGCCTTGCTCGAAGCCATGTTGCAAGCCGATGGCCGCCGCGTCGGCACGTTCACCTCGCCGCATCTGCTGCGGTACAACGAACGCGTGCGCGTGGCCGGATTCGATGCCGACGACAGCGTCCTGATCGATGCGTTCGAGCGCATCGAGGCCGCGCGCACGGAGGGCCGTGGCGAGCCGGTGCCGCTGACCTACTTCGAGTACGGCGCGCTCGCGGCGCTGTGGATCTTTGCGCACGCCGGGCTGGATGTCGCGGTGCTGGAAGTCGGGCTTGGCGGCCGGCTCGATGCAGTCAACCTGATCGATGCCGATGCCGCCGTGGTGACCACGATCGATCTCGATCATCAGGACTGGCTCGGCAGCGACCGCGACAGCATCGGCCGCGAGAAGGCCGGCATTTTCCGTCCGCGGCGCCCGGCCATCGTGGGCGATCCCGACGCGCCGGCCGGCTTGCTGGAAGCGGCGCGCGCGATCGGCGCCGATCTTTGCCTGGCCGGGCGGGACTTCCACTTCGAGCGCACGTCGCAGGGCTGGCGCTGGCGTGCCGCCGACACCACGCTCGAGCTGCCGCCGCCGCGATTGGCCGCGCCCGTGCAGTACGCCAATGCCGCGGCGGCGATCGCCACCTTGCACGCCTTGCGCGCCCGTCTGGGATGGAACCCGCAAGCCATTGCGCAAGGCGTGGCGCAGGCGCGCGCCGGCGCCCGCCTGCAGCGCTTCGCCGGGCCGCCCGAGATCGTCGTCGATGTCGGCCACAACCCGCAGGCGGCGCGCGCACTGGCCGAGTGGCTGCGCACCGACCCGATGACGGGACGCACGCTGGCCGTGTTCGGGGCGCTCGGCGACAAGGACGTGCGCGGCGTGGTGGCGGCGTTGGCCGACGGCATCGACGAGTGGCTGCTGGCAGGGCTCGATCGCGACTCCCCGCGCGGCCTCGACGCGGCGCGCCTGCACTCGCTTCTCGGCGACGCCCTGGCGACGAACGTGCGATGCAGCGAGTACGCCGACATCGAAAGCGCGATGGCGGCCGCCTGCGCGCAGGCGCGAAGCGGTGATCGCGTGCTGGTGTTCGGCTCGTTTTTCGCGGCTGCGGCTGCGCTGCGTTTCGCCGCTCGACGGATCGCACGCTCGACGGATGAGCAAAATTGCGGGCGGAACGACGATTGATGGGCGATTGATGAACGATGGAAGTCCGATACCGCGTCGCCGCGCGTATAATCGGCGCGTTTCCCGCGCTTCGGATGATCGATGGATTTGTCCCTGAAACAGCGCCTGCTTGGCGCCGCCGTGCTGATCGCGCTGGCCGTGATCTTCGTGCCGATGTTCATTTCCGGCTCCGGCCCGGGCAAGGGCGAGGAAATGCAGACCTCGGGACTGGCGATTCCGCCGGCACCCGATCGCGAATTCCAGAGCCGCGTGCTGCCGGTCGATCCGACGCCCACGCCGACGATTCCGCCGCCGGACGACAGCCGTATCGCGACCGTCGATACCGCGACGGCGCCCAAGCCGGAGCCGCTGCCGCAGCCGACGATCGTCGAGCCGGCGGCCACCAAATCTCCCGCCGCGACGACGCCCGGCCCGACCGCCAAGCCGGCGGCGCCGGTCGCGGAAGCGCCCAAGCTGGTGCCGGGTCAGGCTGCCAACGGCCGCTTCTTCGTACATCTTGGCGTGTATACCGCGACAAAGAATGCGCAGGACCTGGTCGCCAGCCTGAAGAAGGACGGTTTCCCGGCGTTCGACGAGGCCAGCCAGTACCAGGGCAAGCCGGCGTCGCGTGTGCGCGTCGGGCCGTTTTCCGATCGAGCCGCGGCCGAGGCCGCGCGGCTGCGCATCAAGCAGGCGCGTCCTGCCGTTCCCGGCAGCGTGGTGCAGCTTGCCGCCGATGCGCCGGCTGCAGCGCCAGCCGCGTCCGCCGCTGCAGCGCCCGCGCCGGCGGCGTTGCCGAAGAACAAGGCCGGCAGTTTCGTGGTGCAGCTGGGCGCGCTGAAGACGGTCGATGACGCCAACAAGATGCGGGACCGCGTCAAGAACGCCGGTTTCCC
>JASLGB010000138.1 GCA_030150315.1 Dokdonella sp.
GCTGGCCGCGCGCAACGGCATCATCGGCGCGCTGAGCGAGGATCTGATCGACACGACGAAGGAGTCGCGGGCAGCGATTGCGGCCTTGCGCCACACGCCCGGCGGCGCGTTCGGATCGTGCCGCTACAAGCTCAAGTCGCTCGAGGAAAGCCGCGTGCAGTACGAGCGCCTGATCGAGGTGTTCCGCGCGCACGACATCCGCTGGTTTCTCTACAACGGCGGCAACGACTCGGCCGACACGGCGCTGAAGATCTCCGCGATCGGGCGCGAACTGGGCCACGCGGTCAACGTGATCGGCGTGCCGAAAACGGTGGACAACGACCTCGCCGTCACCGACAACTGCCCCGGTTTCGGCTCCGTCGCCAAGTACACCGCCGTGTCGGTGGCCGAGGCCAGTCTCGACGTGGAATCGATGTGCGCTTCGTCGACCAAGGTTTTCATCCTCGAGGTGATGGGGCGGCACGCCGGCTGGATCGCGGCAGCCGGCGGACTGGCCGCGCGCAAGGCCGGCGACCCGCCGCATGTGATCCTGTTCCCGGAAGTCGCGTTCGACGAAGCGAAATTCCTTGCGCGCGTGCAGGCCACGGTCGAGCGCGTCGGCTACTGCACCGTGGTCGCCTCGGAAGGCCTGCGCGACGCGCAGGGCGGCTTCCTCGCCGAAGCCGGAACGCGCGATGCGTTCGGCCATGCGCAGCTCGGCGGCGTGGCGCCGGTGCTGGCCAATCTGGTCCGGCGCAAGCTCGGCTACAAGTACCACTGGGCGCTGCCGGACTACCTGCAGCGATCGGCGCGGCACATCGCCTCGAAAACCGATGTCGAGCAGGCCTGCGCGGTCGGCAAGGCCGCGGTCGAATACGCACTGGCCGGACTCAACGCGGTGATGCCGGTGATCGTGCGCACCTCCGATTCGCCGTTCCGCTGGATGGTGCAGCCGGCCCCGCTGGCGAAGATCGCCAACCGCGAGAAGAAACTGCCAAAGAGTTTCATCAGCCGCGACGGCTACGGCATCACCGCCGCCGCCCGTCGCTATCTGGAGCCGCTGGTCCGCGGCGAGGATCCGCCGCGCTATCTGCGCGACGGATTACCCGACTATGTGCGGCTGGCGAATGCGCCTGTGCCGCGCCAGCTGGCGCCGTTCTCGATCGAGGACCGCTGACGCTCAGCCCTGCCCGGCGGAACCCTGTGCATCGCGCCGCGCCGCCGGCGCGGTGACCAGGAACGGATGCTCGGTGCAGCGGTAGGACAGCCACGACACCAGCAGCACCAGCGGCAACAGGGCGAGGGAAAGGCTGAGCAGTTTCGGCCCGGGCAGCCAGTCGACCAGTCCGCGCTGGTAGGCCCAGCCGTAAATCGGCGAATGCCACAGGTAGAGGCTGTAGCTGACGGTTCCGATGAAGGCCAGCACGCGCCCCTCGAACAGCCACCGCGCCAGCGGCGCGCGCGCGGCAGCGGCATGCACGACCAGCGCCAGCGCGAGGCCGGCGCAGGTCGCGTAGAGGTAGATCCAGGGTTGCTGCGCGGTGGCGAAGATGTCGCCAAGCGGCACGAACACCACGCCGATCGCGGCCGCGCCGAGCAGGCCAAGCAGCAGCAAGGCGTTGTCGCGCCGGGGCGAGGCGGCCCGCGGCCGCAGGTGGAACCACGCCACCAGCATGCCGAACGCGAACTCGTCGATGCGCGCCGGCAACTGGATGATCGCCGGATAGGCGAACAAGCCGTCCATGCGCCCTTGCAGCAGCCAGTAATGGCAGGCGAAGCGGTATCCGACCGCCGCCAGCAGCAAGGCGAGCACGGCGCCGCGCCAGCCGATCCGCGCGAACAGCCAGCCCAGCAGCGGCAGCACCAAATAGAAATTCCACTCGACCGGCAGGCTCCACCAGACGCCGTTGAGCAGCGGCGCGACGCCATCGATGAAGACGAACTGCATGCTCAGGTAAGCCAGCACCTGGCGCAGCGAAACCGGCGACGCGCCACTGGCAAACCAGGCGACCGCGAGCAGGATAAACAGCTGGATGTAGAACGCGGGCAGCACGCGCAGCGCGCGCCGTTTCCAGAACTCGCGCATGTCCGGGAAGCCGCGGCTGCCCTGTGCCCAGGCCAGGAACGGCCGCCCGAGCAGGAAGCCGGACAGCACGAAGAACAGGTCCACGCCGAGAAAGCCGGCGCCGAACAGCGGCGTCAGGTCGATCGGCCCGATGCGCAGTTTCGGTGCGCCGGCCAGCATCCACAGGTGAAACAGCGCCACCCAGCCGGCCGCGACGCCGCGCAGGCCGGTCAAGGCCGGAAAATAGGCTCGCCCTTCGGGCGGATGATCGGCCGGCATGGTCCTTGGTGGTCGGATCGGCAGTGCGCCGCAGGCGTAGCGTTATAGCAGACGCCACGCGGCGCACCTCGTCGCCAGCGGTCGCCTATCGGGCGTGCCGCAAGCACTCGGACATGCGCGGCGGATACCACCACAGGAAGGGATAGGTCAGCTCCGGGTCGGCATCGAGGATCGAGTCGCTGCGCGGCATCGTGGACAGATGCAGGCGCGGCGCGTAGCGAACCACGTCGTCGAACAGGCCGGTGTCCTCGTTCAGCGCCGCGGTCTGGCCGACCGAGTGGTAGCAGTCGTGCACGAAGGGCAGGCCTTCGGATTGCAGCGGGTGGTTGGCGTCGGACAGGTGGAAATGCAGGTGCGGCTCGCTCGAATTGCCGCTGTTGCCGAGCAGCGCCAGCGCTTGCCCGCGCACCACGGGCTGGCCGACGCGCACGCGCAGGCTGCCCGGTTGCAGGTGGGCGTAGAACGCGTAGCGACCACCGCCGATGTCCTGCATGACGTAGTTGCCGGCCGCCATTTCCTCGTTCGCGCCCGGCGGATTGTGCGGAGGAGTGTTCTCCGGCATGCCGTCGCGCACATCCACCACCACCCCATCAGCGACCGCGATGATCTCGCGGCCGTAGGCCAGGTAGCTGGCGTTGCGGTCGACCGGGCCGTTCACGCGCGAGCCGTCGGCGTCGGCGACGACCCAATCGATCGCGTAACGCTCGGGGGCATGGAAGCGCCCGGGAATCGGCTGGCCGCTGCCGTCGCGCTGCGGAATCAGGGTGCGCCGGTGCGTGCCGTCGACGTTGGGCGAGTCGGTCGCGACCCAGCCTTCGCCACGAAACGGCAGGCCGACCACCGCGGCCCCGGCACCGGAAACCGGCACGTCGACAACTAGGCGCTGGCCCGCATCGGCGGTGTCGTCGCAGGCGCTGAAGGTGAACTCGTGCCGCAGTGTCGGCGGCGGCGGATTGTCGGCATCGAATGTCTGGAAGAAGTACACGATCGCGCCGCCACCCGGCGGA
>JASLGB010000141.1 GCA_030150315.1 Dokdonella sp.
CATCGGCGACCGCCTGGTTCACCGACGCCACCAGCGACGGATACATGCAGCTGCCGCGACCGTCACCGGTCGTGTAGCAGGCGTCGTAGACGACCAGATTGGCGCGCGGCGCGACGCCGGAAATCGGCAGTGCCGGGCCGCCGGTCACCTGCGCCGTGACCGGATTGCCAGCCACCGTCGAGGCGGTATGCGAGCCGTGGCCGTTCTCGTCCTCGGGGCCAGGGCCGTTGTGCGCATCCGGGTCGTATTCCCACACGTCCGGCATCAGGTCGGTGACGAAGTCGTAGGCGCCGATGACCTTGTCGCTGCACTGCGGCGTCCAGTCCGGGCTGGGCATCGGCCCGCACAGGCCAAGATAGTTGCCCGAGCCGAGCGGATTCACATGCTGGTAGCCGTCGCTGGCCGTGGCCGCGAACGATGGATTGGCGAAATTGAGGCCGGTATCGATGATGCCGGCGACCATGCCTTCGCCGCGGTTGCCGGCGGCGCCATCGAAGCCGTCGCGGAAAACGCGGTCGGTAACGCCGTCGATCTGGCCGTTCCAGATGTTCGGCGCACCGATCCAGCCGGGGCCGCGGTCGGTCGAAACCGGCACGACGCGCGGCGGCATCACGGCGACCACGCCGGGCAGCCGCGACACGCGGCGCGCTTCGGCGGGCGTCAGGCGCACGACGAAGCCGTTCCATGCGTGCTGGAACTCGAACTTCTCGCTGACCGGCGCCAGCGGCCGACCGACTTCGGCCGAGGCCTTCGCCAGCAGGGCGTGCTGCGCCTGGCGCAGTCCCTCCACATAGGAACGGGCAGCGCCGGAGCGCAGGTCAAGGCGACCCTCCGCGTTGCGCGCGGCGACCTTGCCCTCGCGCGCGGCAGCGGCCAGCGACGGCGCTTCCAGGCGGATCAGGTAAGGCAACGCGCGCCCGCTCGGCGCGCGCATCACGCGGGCACTGTCGCCCGCGCGGCCCTGGACAGACGGGTTGTTGGCAAGGGATGTCGCGGCCGGGGCGAAGGCCAGCGCAACGGCGGCGGCCAGCGACAACGGGCGAAGCAAGGGAGGGAAGAAGGACAAAGGCATGGGAACGGAACCTCACGAAAGGAAAGCGTGAACCGTCCGTGGTCCGGGCGTCCGCCCGGTGAAGGGCGGCCATCGCGCGATGATCGATGATCGTGTGCGTGCCGGCGAGTACCGGCCATTCCCATGCCGTTCCCGGCGCATGCCTGAGGCATGCCGCCGCTCAGGGAATGCCGGTGCCGCGGCCTTTTCCGGGTGCCGGAGCGCCTTCCGGCGCGCGCAGCAGATCGGCGCCGATGCGGCGTTCGCCGGCCAGTCCACGCGCCCTGCCAAGCGCCGCGGCCCAGGCATCGCGCTGGCCGAGCGCGTGATACAGCCGCACCTGCGCCAGTGCGCAGTCGAAATCGAGGTCGGCCCAGCGCGCCAGCTCGCCGGCGGCGTCGGCCGCACCCGGCAGGTCGTCGGCCGCGATGCGTGCCTGAACGGTGGCGATGGCGACCGCCGCGATATCGCGCGGAACCCCGGCGCGCAGCGCCTCGCGGCGTGCCTCGGCGTAGTCGGCGCCGCCGTCCGGGTCGGCCTCGATCCGCGCCAGCCGTGCCAGCGCGATCAGGCTGCCACGCTGAGTCGGCAAGGCCCAGGCAAGGAAACGATCGGCCTCGGCGGTTGCCGCCTGCCGCTCGCCGCGCGCCGACAGCGCGCGCACCAGCACGCGCCAGGCTTCGGCCCGCGCGTTCGCGAACTCGGCGCCGTCCAGCGCCGGAACCGCCTGCTGCGCCAATACCATCGCCGTCGCCGGCTGGCCCGCGGCGAGGTCGAGGCTGGCCAGCAGGCCGCGCGCCTCGCCGAGCAGGGTCGATTCCTGCTCCGCGTCGGCGCCCTGCATCAGGTCGGCCAGCAAGGCGCGCGCCTCGGCCAGACGCCCGCAGGCAGCCAGTGCGCGGGCACGCGCGATCAGGAAAGCGCGCCGCTCGGCCGGATTCTTCAGGCGCTCCATCGACAGCATCATGCGTTCGCTCACCGCCAGCGCCGCGGCCGGCTGCAACAGCGCCAGCCGCGCGTCGACCTCGTTCGCCAGCGTGTTGGCCAGATCGGTCGGCGCATCCAGCCGCTCGAAACGGCGCGCGGCGCGCTCCAGCAGCGGCAGTGCATCGGCCGGGCGTTCGCGCATCGTCGCCACCGCGCCTTCGTTGATGTCCACGCGCGCGGCCGCGTGCGCGTCGCCGGACAACTCGAATGCGATGCGGGCGCGTGCGAAATCACGCGCCGCCTCCTCGTATTCGGCGCGCATCGCATGCGCAATGCCGCGGCCGGTCAGCGCATGGCCGAGCGATTCGGGTTCGTCCAGCCGATCGAGCAAGGCGATCGCCTCGTCCAGCGGCGGCAGCGCGACGGCCGCGCGATTCTGCTTCAGCGCGACGGCGCCCAGGCCGGTCAAGGCGCGCGCGCGCAGCGCCGGCTCGCTTTCGGCCGACAGCGACGGCAGGAGGTGTTCGAGGCGCTCGCGCGCGGCATCGGAAGCGCCAAGCCGGTAGTCGATCTGCGACTGGCGCAGCTGCAGCTCCGGCGAGGCGCGGTCCTCCGCATTGGCCGCCGCGATCGCGCGGCGCGCGGCATCGAAGTCGTTCGCCAGCAACGCCGCATCGACGCGCTGCGAAGCCTCGGCCAGCGACAGGTTGCGCTCGCCCTCGGCGGCCGGCTCGCGCCCCAGCAGGCGCAGCAGCCGGTCGGCGGCCTCTCGGCCGACCGCGACGCCGTCCGGCGCATGCACCTCGATTTCCTGCGTGCTGCCGTCGGCATCGCCGAGGCTGGCCGAAAGCACCCAACCGGCACCGTGGCGCCGCGCCGTCGCGACCACCACGCGCTGCGCACCCGCCATCTCGCGCTGCAGGCGCACGGCCTCGGCCGGGGCGGCATCGCCGACCACGCGCACGACCACATCGCTCGGCACCACGGCGAGGCCGCCGGCACGCAGGCGCTGGGCAATCAGGTCCATCAGGCCGAGCCGCAGCCATGCGTCCTCGGCGCCGCCGTCGACACGAACCGGCAACACGGCCAGCCGCGCCGCGACCACGGGCGCTTGCGTCGAAACCGGTGGCGACGGACGTCGCACCAGCCACACGCCCAGCGCTGCCGCCAACAGCAGCGCGACAACCGCAAGCAGAACCGGCCAGCGCCAACGTGAACCGGCGTTGGCGGGGATCGGCTCGGCGATCCTTTCCGGTGCGGAGGCAGGCGCTGACGAAGTCGATGGCGCAGTGGGTTCCGGCGGCGGATCGTCCGTGCCGACTTCCTCGACGCGCACCGGCGCGATCCAGTGGAAGCCGAAGCGCGGCACGGTCAGGATCACCTGCTGGCGCACGCCGTCATCGCCAACGGCGCGGCGCGCCTTGACCAGGATCTTGCCGACCAGGTTGTCGCTGACATCCGCGCGGCCCCAGACCGCCGAAACCAGCTCGTCGCGACCGACGGCGCGGCCGCGATGTTCGACCAGATAGGCGATGCAATCGAACACCGGAGGCGACAGCGCGACGCGCTCTCCGTCCCGACACAGTTCACGCGCAGCGACGTCCAGCGTGCAGTCGCCAAAATGTTGGAGCACCCGGATCATCGACCTCGAAACACCGTGGCACGTCCTCGTGCCTTGCCGGTCGATTGTAGCGAACCGCCCTTCGCGCGCGCCGGTACCGGCGTGCGGCTGCGCCAGAAAACGATTCCATTTGCGCGCACTGCTCGGCTACGCTTCGGCCGGGGAAATCCACAGCATCGACGCCACGCGCCGAACCGGAGCGCGTCGGAATCTCGATCGCGGCGCAGCGCCGCAGACACCAAAGGCAAGCATCAATGACCGCAGAGTACGGCAGCGATCTCTTTCCGCACATTCGCATCGTCATGGGCATGGTGCTGGGGTTGGCGGTCTCCAAGCTGCTGACCGGGTTCGCCGGACTCGTGCAGCATCCCGGGCGCTACCGGCTTTCCGCCGTGCATCTGCTGTGGGCGGGATCGATCCTGGTCGAGCTGATCCTGTTCTGGTGGTGGGAGTTCGCGCTGTCGCGCCTGCCGTCGTGGAACTTCGCCACCTTCCTGTTCCTGATCGGCTACACGATCAACCTGTACCTGATGGCTGCGCTGCTGTTTCCCGACAGCATCGACGAGTACGGCGGCTACGAGGCCTATCTGATCCGTCGCCGTTACTGGTTCTTCGGCCTGCTCGCATCCACTTTCGTGCTCGACGTGATCGATACGGCAATCAAGGGCGAGGCGCATTGGAGTCGCCTCAGCTTCGACTACTTGATCCAGGTTCCATTCGGCCTGCTGCTGTGCCTGATCGCCTGCCTTTTCACCAAGCCCCGCGTACATCTGGCGCTGGTACTGGTGCATATCTTCTACCAGCTGTACTGGATGACGCGCATCCTGGCGACGTGATCGCGCCACGGGCGGCCGCAATCCATCCGCTGATGCACAGGACGATGCAGATTCCTGCGCGAAATCGCGCGCCACGCAGCCTTCGCCGCGCGCATCGGCACTGATCCATACCGGTCGATTTCCCTTCCCTGCGCAAACCGGGCACTCTCCGGCGCTGGCCTGTCGAGACAAACCGATGAAGCGATCGAAAACCGTCATCCTGATGATGATGAGCACGGCACCGCTGGCACTGACCGCGTGCAACAACGAAACGACCCGCGAAGGGCTCTACACCTCGGTCGATACCTGCGCCGCGCAGACCAGCGACCGCGCCGCCTGCCAGCAGGCGTTCGATCAAGCGAACCAGCAAGCCGAGACCAGC
>JASLGB010000238.1 GCA_030150315.1 Dokdonella sp.
TGCAGGTCGACGGCAATCGCGCGACCGCCCGGTTTTCGATGACGATCACGGACGGCTCCGGGCGATGGCTGCCCGATCGACGCGCGCGGCTCGAGGTCGTCACCGGCTGGAAGCGAGACGGCAGCCGCTGGCGCTGCTACAACGCGAAGTGGCACGAGGCCTGAGCATTTCGCAGCGCGGCGTGGCGCAGCGCGGCACGCACACGAAAACGGCGCGGGATTCCGCGCCGTTTTCGCAACCGTCATGCCGTTGGCGAAGCGTCAGGCGGCCTTTTCGCCGCCAGCTGCCGCAGCACGTATTGCAGGATGCCGCCGTGGCGAAAGAACTCGCGCTCCTTCGGTGTCAGCAGCAGCACATCGACCTTGAAGGTCTTGCGGCTGCCGTCTTCCGCGGTTGCGGTGACTTCCGCCTGCCGCGATTCACCGTCCTTGAGACCGGTGATCTCGAACGTCTCGCGCCCGGTCAGGCCGAGGCTCTGCGCATTCTGGCCGTCGACGAACTGGCACGGCAGCACGCCCATGCCGACCAGGTTCGAGCGATGGATGCGCTCGAAACTTTCCGCGATGACCGCCTTCACGCCGAGCAGAAGGGTGCCCTTTGCGGCCCAGTCGCGCGAGGAGCCGGTGCCGTATTCCTTGCCCGCCAGTACGACTAGCGGCGTCCCGTCGGCCTTGTATTTCATCGCCGCGTCGTAGATAGACATCTGCTCGCCGCTCGGCACATGCAGCGTGTATCCGCCTTCGACGCCGTCGAGCATCAGGTTGCGGATGCGGATGTTGGCGAAGGTGCCGCGCACCATGACGTCGTCGTTGCCGCGGCGTGAGCCGTAGGAATTGAAGTCGCGCGGTTCGACGCCGCGCGAAATCAGGAAGCGGCCAGCCGGGCTGTCTTTTTTGATGGTTCCCGCGGGCGAGATGTGGTCGGTGGTGATCGAGTCGCCGAACACGCCCAGCGCGCGCGCGCCGTGGATGTCATCGATGTGCCCCGGCTCCATCGTCATGCCGTCGAAGTAGGGCGGGTTCTTGATGTAGGTGGAATCGCTCCACTGGAATACCGAGCCATCCGGCGAGCTGATGCCGTTCCAGCGGCTGTCGCCCTTGAACACGTCGGCATAGCTCTTGGTGAACATGGCCGGGTTGATCGCGCCGGCGATGGTGTCGGAAATTTCCTGGTTGCTCGGCCAGATGTCCTTGAGGAATACCGGCTTGCCGTCGCCGTCGGTGCCCAGCGGTTCGGTCGTGAGGTCGATGTCGAGCGTGCCGGCGATCGCGTAGGCGACCACCAGCGGCGGCGAGGCGAGATAATTCATCTTCACCTCGGGATGGACGCGGCCTTCGAAGTTGCGGTTCCCGGACAGAACCGAGGCAACCGCGAGGTCGCCTTCGGCAATGGCCTTGCTGATTTCCGCAGGCAAGGGCCCGGAGTTGCCGATGCAGGTGGTGCAGCCGTAACCGACAATGTAGAAGCCGGTTTTTTCCAGTTCCTTCAGCAGCCCGGTGTGTTCGAGGTAGTCGCTGACTACCTTGGAGCCGGGTCCGATCGACGGTTTGACCCACGGCTTGGCCTTTAGGCCCCGGGCGGCGGCCTTCTTCGCCAGAAGGCCGGCACCCAGCATGACTGCCGGGTTGGAGGTGTTGGTGCACGACGTGATGGCAGCGATGACGACAGCGCCGTCGTGCAGCTGGAATTTTTCGCCATTGAGCTCGACGTGCGGACCTGTGCCGCAGGCGCTTTGGTTGCGACCGACGGCGGTCGCGCCGCCTTCGTTGGCGAAGCGCTCGATCGATGCCGGCAAGGGCTTGCGCTGGGCGGTCAGACCGACCAGCGCGTCCTGGAAGCTCTGGCGCACGCCCTCGAGAAGAACACGGTCTTGCGGGCGGCGCGGGCCGGCCAGCGACGGCTTGACGTCGGCAAGGTCCAGCTCGAGCGTCGCGCTGAATTCCGCGTGCGGCGTCGATTCGTCGTGCCACAGGCCCTGTTCGCGCGCATACGCCTCGACCAGACGGATCTGCTTTTCGTCGCGGCCCGACAGGCGCAGATAGTTGAGTGCCTCCTGGTCGACCGGAAACATGCCGCAGGTGGCGCCGTACTCGGGTGCCATGTTGGCGATCGTCGCGCGGTCGGCCAGCGGCAGATGCTTCAGGCCGCTGCCGTAGAACTCGACGAATTTGCCGACCACGCCGAGCTGGCGAAGCATCTGCGTCACGGTCAGCACGAGGTCGGTGGCGGTCACGCCTTCGGCCAGCTTGCCGGAAAGCTTGAAGCCGACCACCTGTGGAATCAGCATCGACGAGGGCTGGCCGAGCATGGCGGCTTCGGCTTCGATGCCGCCGACGCCCCAGCCGAGCACGCCGAGGCCGTTGATCATGGTGGTGTGGCTGTCGGTGCCGAACACGGTGTCCGGGTAGGCCCACTTCGTGCCATTTCGCTCGGCGGTGAAGACGACGCGCGCGAGATGCTCCAGGTTCACCTGGTGCACGATGCCGGTGCGCGGCGGCACGACCTTGAAGTTGTCGAAGGCCTTCTGGCCCCAGCGCAGGAACGAATAGCGTTCCTGGTTGCGCTCGAATTCGATCTCCACGTTCTTCTCGAGCGCAGACTCCGAGCCGAACGCGTCCACCTGCACCGAGTGGTCGATGACCAGTTCGGAGGGAATCTGCGGGTTGATCTGCTCAGGCGAGCCGCCAAGCTTGACCACCGCGTCACGCATCGCGGCCAGGTCGACCACGCAGGGCACGCCGGTGAAGTCCTGCAGGACCACGCGCGCCGGCATGAAGGCGATCTCGGTGTCCGGCTCGGCCGCCGGGTTCCAGCGGGCCACCGCTTCGATGTGGTCCTTGCCGACGGTGATGCCGCCGTCCTCGTGCCGGAGCAGGTTCTCCAGCAGGATCTTCATCGAGTAGGGCAGGTGGGAGATATCGAAGCGCTGGCCCAGCGTGGGCAGGCTGAAGTAGTCGTAGGTC
>JASLGB010000267.1 GCA_030150315.1 Dokdonella sp.
TTGCTGGCTGCTGGCGCAGGCGTCCGGTTCGCGCGGCGTGTATGGCGCGCTCTCGCTGGCCGTCGCGTGCGGGCTGCCGCGCGGCTGCGCGGTGGTCTATACCGACAAGGGCGCCGGCACCGGCTACTACGACGCGGCCGACCACAGCGGCGCGACGCTGGACGGCACGCGCGCCAGGTGCGGCGAGGCGCAGCTGGAATTCGAACCGTCCGAATCGCTGCAGGCGGGCATCGCGGTGAAGCATGCGCATTCGGGCGACAACCCGGAAGCCGACTGGGGCCGCCATGTGCTGGCCGCCGCGCAGTTCGGCCTGGACATGCTCGATCGCGCGTTTCCGCAGGCGGCGCCGTTCACTGCGGCCAATACGCGCGTGATCGCGGTCGGCCTTTCCAATGGCGGCGGCGCGGCGTTGCAGGCAGCCGGCATCGACGACGCGGGCCTGCTTGCCGGCGTCGTCGCGCTGGAGCCGAACGTGCTTGTCCGCGGCCACGGTCGCGCGCTGTACGACTACGCCACCGAAGCCGGCGTGTATCTGCCCTGCGCCCTGGTCGACGCGCGCTTCGATGGCGTGCCGTTCGCACGCGATGCGCAAGGCCAGCCGTGGTCGCCGTGGCAGGCGCGCTGCGAGCGGTTGCGCGCGGCGGGTCTGGTCGACGGCGCGGACCTCGCCGCGCAGGCGGCGGACGCTTTCGAGCGTCTGCGCGCGCACGGCTGGGACGAGCAGACGATGGCGACCGCGGCCAGCTCGACCGTTTCCGACCTGTGGCGCGCGGTCGGCGCGAGTTACGCCTCGGCCTACCTGCGCGCGCCGGCCGGCGCGATGCCCTGCGGATTCCGCTTCGACGGCATCACCACCAGCGGCGCGCCGATCGACGAAGCCGTGCGTGCGGCGTGGTGGTCGGATGCCGCCGGCATTCCGCCCGGCAACAACGTGGCGCTGTTCGGCGCGGTCGACGGCAGCAGCGACATGACCTGGCCCGGCCAGCGCTGCCTGCGCGCGTTGTGGGACGGCGACGGCGACGAAGCGCGTCGCCTGCGCGCGGGCGTGGAAGCGACCACGGCGCGCCTTCCGCGTGTGGGTTTGCCGATCCTGATCGCGCACGGCGAGGGCGATGGCCTGCTGCCGATCGCGTTTTCCGGCGCGGCCTATGTGCAGGCCTTGCAGGAAGCCGGCCGCGCGCCGGTGTTCTGGCGCGTGCCGCACGCGCAGCACTTCGATGCGCTGCTGGCGCAGCCGGGTTTCGGTGACCGGCACGTGCCCTTGATGCCTTACGGCTACGCGCTGCTGGACGCGCTGTGGGCGCATCTGCACGCCGACGCTGCGCTGCCGCGCTCGACGCGGTTCGCCACGCGGCCACGCGGAGCGGGCGCACTCGATCGCGGCATGCTCGGTCTCTGAACCGGCGGAGCGAGGACAAGGCGATGAATCCGATCGAGGTGCGTGCGGCAACGGCAGACGACGCGGCGCAGGTCGTGCCGCTGCTGCTGGAAGCGATGGATCATCTGGCGCTGCGGCTGGCCGATGTCGACACGCGCGCCGCTGCCGCGCCGTTCTTCCACGCCTTGTTCGTGGCCGGCGGCAATCGCTACGGCCACGATCACGTGCTGGTGCTGCAACGCGCGGGCGAGGTCGCGGCCGCGCTGCTCGCCTATCCCGGGCGCGAGGAAGCGGCACTGGCGGCGTCGGTGTTCGCCGCACGCCGTGCGATCGGCATCGACGACGGCTACGCGCTGGAGCCGGAAAGCACGCACGAGGAGTTCTATCTGGATGCACTGGCCGTCGCGCCGTCGCATCGCGGCGTCGGGCTGGCCGCGCAGCTGATCGAGGCGGGTTGCGCGCGCGCACGGGCGACCGGCCATCGCCGCGCCGGCCTGCTGGTCGATCTGGACAAGCCCGGCGTGAAGCGCCTGTATGGCCAGCTCGGTTTCGAGGTGGACGGCGAACGCTGGCTGGCCGGTCACCGCTACGAGCACATGAGCCGTCGCCTCACCATCTGAATGGCCTTCGCGCGGCGGCGACGCAGCGGCCGCCGATGGCCCTACAATCGCCGCGTCCTTCCCGGGAGTGCGTGCGATGCGACCGTCAGCCGTGTGCCTGTCGTTGCTCCTCTCCACCGTGGTCCTGCCCGCCTTCGCGGCAGTCGATGACAGCCACTGGACCGAAACGGTCTTTTCGATCAATCGCGATACGCCGACCGACACCGCAGCCAAGGGACACACCGGCCTGGCCTGGGCAACGGATGGCAGCGACCGGCTGTTCGTGCTGGAAAAATCGGGCCGTGTGCGCGTGCTGTCCGGCGCACTGACCACCGCCACGCCGACGTGGTCCACCTTCGCGACGATGAGTCCGATCCACACCGGCAGCGAATGCGGCCTGATCGGCATCGCCTTCGACCCGGACTTCACCTCCAACGGCTATGTCTATTTCTTCGTCACGGCCAGCGCCGGCGAGCAGCAGATCCTGCGCTATCGCAGCGTCGGCAACGTCGGCACCGCGCGCACCGTGATCCGCGGCGGCCTGCCGACACAGGGCGCCAACCACGACGGCGGCGGCATCGGTTTCGCCGAGGACGGCAAGCTGTACTGGGCCATCGGCGACCTCGGCAGCGCGACCGGCGTCGATGCCGACCTGACCACGCTCGCGGCCAAGGTCGGCCGCGCCAACCGCGACGGCACGCTGCCGGCCGACAATCCGTTCAACGACGGCTTGGGCCCGAACAACGACTTCATCTGGGCGCGCGGTTTCCGCAACCCGTTCACGATGCAGATCCAGCCTTCGACCGGCCGCCTCTGGCTCAACGTCGTCGGCACCCTCTACGAGCAGATCTTCGTCGTCACGCGCGGCAGCCACGGCGGCTACAACGACTACGAGAACAACCAGCCGCCGACGTACCTCGCGCCGAAGATTTCCTACCGCACCAACGGTGTCGACCAGTTCAGCCTGACCGCCGCCGTGCGCAGCGCCAACGTCGCCACCTTCACGACCAGCGCCGCGCACGGGCTGCGCGTGGGCGGCAACATCACCATCGCCGGCGTGGCCAATACCTCGTTCAACCAGTCCGGCGCGTCCATCGCATCGGTGCCGTCGCCGACCACCTTCACGCTGCAGCAGAGCGGCGCCAATGCCAGCAGCAGCGGCGGCACCGTTTCCACCTTGAACCAGGGCGGCTGCCTGACCGGCGGCGCGTTCTACGACGCCACGCTGGCGCCGGCCGAATACCGCGGCAACTTCTTCTACGGCGACTGCAATTCCGACCGCATCATGCGCGCGCGGCTGGCGTCGGACGAAGACACCGTGCTCGGCTTCGACCACTGGGCGCGCGGTGTTTCCGGCCAGGTCGATGTCGCCGCCGGCCCGGACGGCGCGCTCTACTACACCGGCGCCTACACCAACACGATCTACCGTGCGGCCTACAACGCGACCGCGCAGGGCATCGTGCTTGCCAACCAGCACCTGCGCATGGACGAGGGTGGCAAGTCGGCCACCACCGTCCGGCTGGCGCGCGCGCCGAACGCGTCGGTCACGGTCACCGTCGCGCGCAGCAGCGGCGATGCGGATGTCAGTGTGTTCGGGCCGTCGACGCTGACCTTCACGCCGGACAACTGGATGCGACCGCAGGCGCTGCGCTTTGCTGCCGCCGTCGATGCCGACACAGTGGACGACGCCGCCACGATGTCGGTCTCCGCGCCCGGCATGGTCACCGAGACGATCGCCATCCGCGTGCTCGACCTGCATCTCGATTCCGACCGGATTTTCCGCGACGGATTCGATTGAGCCGCATTGCGCAGGCTGAACCGAAGAAGAAGGAGACGAAGCGATGTGGCCGATCCTTGTTCCGCTGCTGTTCGCGGTTGCCGATCCCCCCGCGCCGACGCCCGCGTCGGAGCCGGCACCCAAGGCCGCGCCCACGGCGCCCGCACCGGAACCGGTGCCGGCCGATACGCCGCCATTCTTCCGCGCCATGATCGTGCGCGTGCTGGCCTCACCGGCCACCAATCCGCCGACGCGCATCCTGCGCTACCAATGGCGCGACCAGCAGGTGTATTACGTGCCGCCGCGCTGCTGCGACATTCCCGGCGTCGTGTACGACGCCAAGGGCACGCACCTGTGCGCGCCGACCGGCGGTTTCGTCGCCAGCGGCGATGGCAAATGCCCGGAATTCTTCGAGCAGCGCCGCGACGAGCAGCTGGTCTGGCGCGACGTGCGCTGAGCGCGCCTCAGGCGGCCGGACGCCGCGCGAAAACGACCTCGCGCGCGTCCATCCACGGCAGCCGATGCCGTGGCGCAACGATGGACACCGCCTCGAACCCGGCCGCCGCGACCCGCGCGACGATGTCGCGGCCGTAGTCGCGAAACACCAGCACGCCGGCACCGCGGCGCAGCGGATCGAGGTGATAGGACGGCTCGCGCAGATATTCGAGCGAGCCGTCGCCCTGTGCGCGCACGCGCTCGACGGTCACCTCGCCGTCGAGCGGCACCGTGAACAGCATGTGGCCGCCGGGACGCAGCACGCGATGCAGTTCGGCGAACGCGCGCGCGTCATCGGGAACGTGCTCCAGCACCTCGGTGTGCAGCACCAGATCGAACGCGGCATCGGCATAGCTGAGTTGCTGCACGTCCTCGCAGCGCACGCCGTCGTGGATCGTTCCGGGGGCGACGTCGGTGAAGTACTCCGATCCGCTGAACTGGCCGGCGGACTGTTGCAGCCAGCCGGCCAGCGGCCCACGCGCCGACAGCTCGCACACGCGCAGGTGGGAAAGATCGCCGATGCACTGATGCAGCGCGACGCCGAGCGACAGATGCACCGTGCTGGCCGCGCAGCGCAGGCAGCGGATGCCGCCCTCGCCGTGGAACAGGCGCACGAACAGGCTGGGCCCACAGAACGGGCACGCTGCCGCGCTCAGCGCAAATTCGCGCGGCTTCAGAAGCCGCAGGCCTTGTCGGAGTCGTCCCATCGGTAGTGTCGGATGCGCGGTGCGCTCAGTGCGACAGCGCCTCGCGGCGTGCGAGCCGACGCCGGTGCCACCAGCCGGACATGCGCGAGAAGCAGAGGTAGATCGCCGGAGTCGAAAGCAGGGTCAGCGCCTGCGACACGAACAGGCCGCCGATCATCGCGATGCCGAGCGGACGGCGCAGCTCCGCGCCGGCACCGAAGCCGATCGCCAGCGGCAGAGCGGCGAAGATCGCCACCATCGTCGTCATCATGATCGGGCGGAAACGCACGAGGCAGGCTTCGCGGATCGCCTCGCGCGGCGACAGGCCGTGCTCGCGCTCGGCCACCAGCGCGAAGTCGATCATCATGATCGCGTTCTTCTTGACGATGCCGATCAGCAGCACGATCGCGATGGTCGAGATCACCGACATCTCGGTATTGGTCAGACGCATCGCCAGCAGCGCGCCGACGCCGGCGGAGGGCAGGGTCGAGAGGATCGTGACCGGATGGATCAGGCTCTCGTACAGGATGCCGAGCACGAGGTAGACGGCGATGATCGCGCC
>JASLGB010000340.1 GCA_030150315.1 Dokdonella sp.
TTCGCTGATCCTGCGTCACGCACACGACGCCGCACTCCTGCCCGCACTCGATGCGTTCTTCGCCAAACTGAGCGCGAGGGCGCACGAACACGCCGCGCTGCCGATGCTCTCGCGCACGCACGGGCAAACCGCCTCGCCGACCACGCTCGGCAAGGAGATCGCCAACGTCGTCGCGCGCCTCGAGCGCCAGCGCCGCCAGATCGCCGCGGTCGAGATCACTGGCAAGATCAACGGCGCGGTTGGCAACTACAACGCGCACGCGGTGAGCTACCCGGAAGTGGATTGGCCGGAGTTCTCGCAGCACTTCGTCGAATCGCTCGGCCTTGTATGGAATGCGTACACGACGCAGATCGAGCCGCACGACTGCATCGCCGAGATCGGCGACGCGGTGCGCCGCGCCAACACCATCCTGATCGACCTGGCGCGCGACATCTGGGGCTACATCTCGCTCGGCTATTTCCGCCAGACGCTGAAGGCCGGCGAGGTCGGTTCCTCGACCATGCCGCACAAGGTCAACCCGATCGATTTCGAGAACGCGGAAGGCAATTTCGGCCTCGCCAGTGCACTGTTTGAGCACTTCTCCGCGAAGCTGCCGATCAGCCGCTGGCAGCGCGACCTGACCGACTCGACCGTGCTGCGCGCGCTCGGCACCGCGTTCGGCCACACGCAGATCGCGCTGGATGCGCTGCTGCGTGGCCTGAACAAGCTCAACGCCGCGCCCGAACGCCTCGCGGCCGACCTCGACGCCAGTTGGGAAGTGCTGGCCGAGGCCGTGCAGACGGTCATGCGCCGCCACGGCCTGCCCGAGCCCTACGAGCAGCTCAAGGCACTGACGCGCGGACAAGGCATCACGCGCGAGGCGCTTGACGCCTTCGTGCGGCAGCTTGACCTGCCGACCGACGCGAAGGCACGCCTGCTTGCGCTGACGCCGTCCCGCTATGTCGGGCTGGCCGAATCGCTGGCGCGCGGCATCTGAAATGCCAGGCAGGCCTGTCAGGCAGGCCTGCCGCGGCGACGCATCGCCAGACGATGCGTCGCCGAGGACGCCAATCGGCCCTTTCTCCGCCCCGTCACGAACAGCCGCCACCGTTACCGTCGCCACCTCCTGCCCGCTCCCGAAGGATCCGCGATGATGATCTCCCTGCTCGGCATGGCCTTCGCCGCCAGTGCCGCCACCACGCCCACGCCAAAGCCGCCCGCCACCTGCCAGCCCGGCGCGGACTGGCGCACCGATGTGCCGGCGCCGCCGCAGCGTATCCACGGCAATGCCTGGTACGTCGGCACCTGCGGGCTGTCCGTCATCCTGCTCACCGGCGATCGCGGCCACATCCTGATCGACGGCGCCATGGCCAGCTCGGTGCCACTGATCGAGGCCAACATCCGGAAACTCGGTTTCCGGCTCGAAGACGTGCGCTACCTGCTCAACTCGCACGGCCATTTCGATCATGCCGGCGGACTGGCCGCCTTGCAGCGCGATACCGGCGCGGTGGTGGTCGCACGCGGCGACGACGCCGAGGCGATCGAGCGCGGACACGGCACGCGCAGCGATCCGCAATTGCTCAGCGCGGACGCGTTCGCGCCGGTCGGCAAGGTGCGCCGCATCGCCGATGGCGAAACGCTGCGACTGGGCAGCCTCGCGATCACCGCCCACGCCACGCCCGGGCATACGCCGGGCAGCACCAGCTGGACCTGGCAAAGCTGCGACGACGGCCACTGCGTGAACATGGTTTACGCCGACAGCCTGACCGCGCTGACCGACGACGAATACCGCTACGGCCAGCACCCCGACTTTCTCGCCTCGATGCGCGCCAGCATCGCGCGCGTCGGCGCCCTGCCCTGCGACCTGCTGCTGACGCCGCACCCCGACGCCAGCCAGATGTGGACGCGGCTCGGCAAGGGTGCGCAACATCCGCTGATCGACGACGGCGCCTGCCGTCGCTACGCCGAGCGCGCCAACCGCTCGCTCGATGCGCAGCTGGCCAAGGAAAAAACCCTCCCCCAACCCTGAAAACACTGAGGAACAGACATGCGCCGGTATCCCCTGAACGCCGCACTCGTGCTTCTCCCGCTTGCCCTGTCGATCGGCCAGCCCGCATTGGCCGACGACGACGCCCCCAGTCTTTTCGTGACCACGCAGGACGGTGCCATCCATTGCGAGGGCCACAACGTGAACGTGGCCTCGTCCAACGCCAAGCTCAGCTTCACCGGGCACTGCAAGGGCGTCTACTTCATCGGCGACAGCACCACCGCGACGATCGAATCGACCGATCTGGTGCAAACGGCCGGAGCCAACATGAACGTCAGCGCGAAGGGCAAGGTGGCCGAGGTCTACTCGATCGGCGCCAACGGCCAGCTGCATTTCGATCAGATCGGAGACCTGCGCCTCAACAGCGACTCGACCCGGATCGACGCGAAATCCATCGACTCGATCGATGCGGTCGGCAGCAACAATCTCGTGCACTGGACGACGAGCAAGCCGACCATCAACGACATGGGCCGCGGCAATGTGATGAAGCCGGCGCCAGCCGACGACGAAGACTGAGCCGCGGCGTCGCCGCCGCTACCGCGC
>JASLGB010000145.1 GCA_030150315.1 Dokdonella sp.
GTGACGAAATCGACATCGTTCACGCTGAGGCCGAGCAGGCCCTTGTCCTCGACCGCCCAGACGAAGGACATGCACAGCCCTGCCGCCGCCGGACTGGCCAGACCCTGGAAGTAGCGCTTGTCGGCGACCCCCACCTGGGTATTGAAACGCGCCAGGCGCAATGCCGCGCAGGCGGCATAGATGAACGCTGCCGCCCAGCCGATCTTTCCCCAGCCCGGGCCATAGGCGCGCAACGAGGAAAGCGACCAGGTGTAGAGGACCAGCGACGGCGCCAGGCCGAAGCTGACCAGATCCGAGAGCGAGTCGTACTGCACGCCGAACTCGCTCTGCGTGTTGGTCAGGCGCGCAACGCGGCCGTCGAGTCCGTCCAACACCGCGGCGACGAATACCGCAATGGCGGCCTCGGCATAACGCCCGCCAATCGCCGCGATGATCGCGTAGAAACCCGAAAACATCGCCGCGGTGGTGAACAGGTTCGGCAGCAGATAGATACCGCGCGGAGGCTTGCGTGCGCCGCCTGAGGAGTCGGCAATGTCATTCTGCGCCATGGACGGAGTGCTCAAGGAGTCGTCGCCGGAAAAGTGCGGGAAGTGTACCCTGATCGTCATTTGACGGCGCCCCGACTTGTACCCCGTTGCGACTGGTGTTATCCAGTCGCCAGTCGCGCGCTACCCCGAGCGCCTGCGAAAGAGGCTACTGCAATGAAATATCCCTGGCTGCTGCTCGCCCTGCTGGCCGTTTCGATGTCCGCCGGCGCCCGCGAAATGTATTCGTGGACCGATGCCAACGGCGTCAAGCATTTCTCCGACTCCCCGCCGCCGGGCAACGCCTCGAAGGCGAAGAAGCTGAAAGTCGCCGGTGGCGTCACCAGCGCGCAGGCGGCCGAGGAGAACCCGGCCGACGAGGAAAAGGGCAGCGGCCAGTCGATGGCGGCGGCCGCCGGATATACGGCCGAGGAAATCACGCGCAACTGCGAGACCGCGCGCCGCAATCACACCATGCTGGAATCGCAGGCTCCGCGTGCCGGTGCCAATGGCGAAGATCCGGACGCCGAGGCGGTCGCGCGCCATCAGACGCAGATCGACAAGGCCAACCAGCAAATCAAGTTGTTCTGCCACTGATTCGGGGCGTCCCCGCCTCGGCGTCGTGATCGCGGCGTCCATTCGCCGCCGATCCGCATCGGCCCAACCCGCCGGCTAGTCCTTTCCGTCGCGAATTCCCGCTCAGGGGTATTCGCGCGCTTCGTGATGTACGAATGATTTCGGGCAGCCTGCTAGAATCGCCGATTCCTTCTTCAGGCCCGGATCCTCATGCGTCTCTCACGCTTCCACCTCAACACCGTCAAGGAAGTTCCTGCCGACGCGGAAATCGCCAGCCACCGACTCATGCTGCGCACCGGCATGATCCGCAAGCTCGCTGCGGGCATCTATACGTGGTCGCCGCTCGGCCTGAAGGTCCTGTACAAGGTCGAGGGCATCGTGCGCGAGGAAATGAACCGCGCCGGCGCGATCGAAGTGCTGATGCCGTCGATCCAGCCGCGCGAGTTGTGGGAGGAAACCGGCCGCTGGGAGAAATTCGGCGGCCAGCTGCTGAAGATCAGGGATCGCAAGGAAGCGGAGTACTGCTATGGCCCGACTCATGAAGAGGTCATTACCGACTACGCGCGCAACGAGCTGAAGAGCTACAAGCAGCTGCCGGTCAATTTCTACCAGATCCAGACCAAGTTCCGAGACGAGATCCGTCCGCGCTTCGGCGTCATGCGTGCGCGCGAGTTCCTGATGAAGGACGCCTACTCGTTCCATTTGACAGCGGAAAGTCTGGCCGACGAATACCGCAACATGTATGACGCCTACGGGCGCATCTTCACGCGACTCGGGCTGAAGTTCCGCGCCGTGCAGGCCGATACCGGCGCCATTGGCGGCAATGCCAGCCACGAATTCCAGGTATTGGCCGATTCCGGTGAAGACGCGATCGCGTTCTCCACGGAATCCGATTACGCCGCCAACGTCGAGAAGGCCGAAGCGCTCGCACCGCAGGGTTCGCGACCGGCGCCGACGCAGGCGCTTGAGCGCGTCGCCACGCCGACGCAGAAAACCATCGACGAAGTCAGCGCATTCCTCGGCGTGCCGCCGTCGCAGTGCATCAAGATCCTCATGGTTCGCGGCACGGACGGCCCGGTCGCGCTGTGCGTGCGCGGTGACCACGAGGTCAATGAAGTGAAGGCCGCCAAGCTGGCCGAACTGGGTGGCGAAGTCGCACTCGCGGATGAAGCGGCCATCATTGCCGCCACCGGCACGCGTCCGGGCTTCATCGGGCCGGTCGGCCTGCCGAATTCAATGCCGCTGATCGTTGATCGCAGCGCGGCCATGCTGGCCGATTTCGTCTGCGGCGGAAACCAGGACGGAACCCATTACCGCGGCGCCAACTGGGAACGCGATGCGCGCATCACGCGCGTGGAAGACATCCGCACCGTGGTCGAAGGCGATCTTTCGCCGGACGGTCACGGCAGCCTGAAAATCGCCCGCGGCATCGAGGTCGGCCATGTGTTCCAGCTCGGCTCGCGTTATGCCGAAGCCATGGACGCGACCGTGCTCGACGACGGCGGAAAGACCCGCGTGATGCAGATGGGCTGCTACGGCATCGGTGTCAGCCGCATCGTCGCCGCGGCGATCGAACAGAACCACGACGACGCCGGCATCATCTGGCCCGAACCGATGGCGCCGTGGCGCGTCGCGATCTGCCCCATCGGCGCTGCGCAGAACGCACAGGTCCGCGAAGAAGCCGAGCGCCTGTACGAGGAACTTCAGGCCGCCGGCATTGAAACGCTGCTCGATGATCGCGGCCTGCGTCCGGGCCCGATGTTTGCCGACATGGAACTGATCGGCATTCCGCATCGCGTGGTGATCAGCGAGCGCGGAATGGCGGCGGGAACCTTTGAATACCGTCGCCGTGGCGAAGCTGAAAATCAGGCATTGGATCGCGAGACGCTGCTGCGCCAATTCGCCTGATCGCGATCGACGCTATAGCCAATTGACCGGCATGATTGCCGGTCAATTGGAAGCGATCCGCGACAAAATCCGATAGCGCAATCTATATCCCTGCCATTACGGCCCGGACCCGCGGGAAGTTCACCCGGCCGGCTTTGGTATTGCGCGCGAGTACCAGAAGCTTTTCCGGATGACGCAATTTTTTTCACGCAATCCTGCATGCGCCATAGGTCATGGCGACAGAATGGGGAAGCGATGCAATAATGGGCCATTCGGAAGGATTCCCGAATGGAGATTCGGAAGGACCTTATCCCTCAAGAATTCATGAACAGGCTCAGAAGACATGGCAATCGACATCAAGTCGCTCAATCACAACCAGCTCGCCGACCTCATCAGCCGTGCGCAGGCCCGCCAGGAAGAACTGGTCAATGAAAAGGCCACCAAGCTGCGCGAGAAGATCAATGCGATGGTCAAGGCCGAAGGCTTTGGCCTGGATGAAGTCCTCGGTCGCAACGTGCGCGGCAAGGTGCGCGCCAAGGTGAAGCCGAAGTACCGCAACCCGGCCGATCCGGCGCAGACCTGGAGCGGCCGCGGCAAGCGCCCGCGCTGGTACGTCGCGGCGATCAATGCCGGCAAGAAGGAAAAAGACCTGCTGATCGGCTGAACGCCTGCAGCAGTACGCCACGAACGCCGGCCTCGTGTCGGCGTTCGTGTTTTTGCGGGACGCAAAAAACCTACCGGAAAGGACCTCCGCAAACAGGAACTGCGGCCTGATCGTCGCTTCGGCGGACTTGTCCGGCGTTGAACTGGCGCCCCCGTCAGGCATGCCCGATAATCGCGAGCCGCACGTCGCGGCTCGACGAAAGAGCCGCCGGCATGCGACGCATCCGCCCGGACGGGGAGTCCGTCGGCGCAGACCGCCTTCATCGAGTCACTGAAAACATGAACAAACCGATCTGGGAACCCGGCACGGACCGCATCGAGCGCGCCAATATCCAACGTTTCATTCGTTTCGTTCGCGAAAACAATGGCGGCGAGGATATCCAGGATCAGGCCTCGCTCTATGATTTTTCGGTCCATCACCCGGAACGGTTCTGGTCGCTGCTGTGGGAATTCTGCGGCGTTCGCGCGTCCGGCGAGCACGAGCCGGTACTGGTCGATCGCGACCGCATGCCGGGTGCGAAGTGGTATCCCAATGTCCGCTTGAACTTCGCCCAGAACCTGCTGCGCCATCGGGACGAGCGGGTTGCGATGGTGTTCCGCAACGAGTGGGACCACAAACGCGAACTGACCTACGCGCAACTGCACCTTGAGGTTGGCCGCGTCGCGCACGCACTGCGCGAGGCCGGCGTCGGAATCGGTGATCGCGTGGCCGGCTTCATGCCGAATATCCCGGAAACGATCATCGCGATGCTCGCAACGACCTCGATCGGTGCGATCTGGTCATCGTGCTCGCCCGATTTCGGCATCAATGGCGTGGTCGACCGTTTCGGCCAGATCGAACCCAAATTGCTGTTCACCGCCGACCAGTACGGATACGGCGGCAAGCGTTTCGACTGTCTCGAAAAAATCCGCGGCGTGATGGATCGCATGCCCAGCGTCGAGCGCGTGGTGGTCGTGCCCTACAGCGGCGAAGCGATGGATCTATCCGGCCTGCGCAACGCGATCTCGTGGACCGACTTCGCCGGCACCGACGAGCACGCGCTGAAGTTCGAGATGCTGCCCTTCGATCACCCGGTGTATGTGATGTACTCGTCCGGCACCACCGGCGTGCCCAAGTGCATCGTGCACGGCGCCGGCGGCACCTTGCTGCAGCACCTGAAAGAGCTGGTGCTGCATACCGACCTCAAGCGCGAAGACCGCTTTTTCTACTACACCACCTGCGGCTGGATGATGTGGAACTGGTTCGCCTCCGGCCTCGCCGTCGGCGCAACCCTTGTCGTCTACGACGGCTCGCCCTCGCACCCCGACGGCAACGCGCTGTGGGATATCGCCGACGAAGTCGGCATCAGCGTTTTCGGCACCAGCGCGAAATGGCTCAGCGCGATCGAGAAGGCCGGCGTGAAGCCGCGCGAGACGCACAAGCTGCTCAACCTCAAGACCATTCTCTCGACCGGCTCGCCACTGGCGCCGGAGAGCTACGACTACGTCTATCGCGACATCAAGGATCGCGTTCTGCTGGCGTCGATTTCCGGCGGCACCGACATCGTTTCCTGCTTCGCGCTGGGCAGCCCGGTGCTGCCGGTCTATCGCGGCGAGCTGCAGTGCCGCGGCCTTGGCATGAAGGTCGAGATCCTCGACGACGACGACAAGCCGCTGCGCGGCGGCAAGGGCGAACTGGCCTGCACCGCGCCGTTCCCGTCGATGCCGGTGTTCTTCTGGAACGACCCCGATGGCGCGAAATACCACGCCGCGTATTTCTCGCGCGTGCCGAACGTGTGGTGCCACGGCGACCACGCGCTGCTGACCGAACACGACGGCATCATCATCTACGGTCGCTCCGACGCCACGCTCAACCCCGGCGGCGTACGCATCGGCACGGCGGAAATCTACCGCCAGGTCGAGCAGATCCCGGAAGTCCTCGAATCGGTGGCAGTCGGCCAGCACTGGCAGGACGACGAGCGCGTGGTGCTGTTCGTGCGCCTGCGCGAAGGCATCGTGCTCGACGACGCGCTGCGCAAACGCATCGTGCAGCAGATCCGTGCCAACACCACGCCGCGTCACGTGCCGTCGAAGATCGTGCAGGTCGCCGACATCCCGCGCACGATCTCCGGCAAGATCACCGAGATCGCGGTGCGTGACACCATCCATGGCAAGCCGGTGAAGAACACCGATGCGCTGGCGAATCCGAAGGCGCTGGAGTGTTTCCGCGACTTGCCGGAACTCGGGTCGGCATGAGGCTCATGCCGACCCGCCAAACCCCTGGATCCAAGGAATGCTGAAAGCGACCTACGTCCGTTTCATGCGAGTCCTCGCCGCGCCACTGCGTGCCACGGGCATGCTTGATCGACTCGAACGCGCTCCACACGACTCCCTCCGCTTCTGGATCGGCAGCCAATTTGCGATCTACGACGCCGCCGGACTCGCCCGGCTTGATGTGCCGTGGTGGACCTTGCCGGCGATTGCCGAAGTCGAGCGCTGGATAGCCGCACGCCACGGAGAAGTGCGCGTCTTCGAATACGGCGCCGGCGCCAGCACGGCGTGGCTGGCAAGGCGCTGCCGACAGGTGAAGTCGGTGGAGCACGACGCCGGCTTC
>JASLGB010000032.1 GCA_030150315.1 Dokdonella sp.
TTGATATCGAGCAGGATCAGGCAATCCGCGCGTGCCGCGACTTCGGCGAGAAACTGCGCCTCGCTCAACTGCGAGGCATGGAAGGCGACGTAGCTGGAGACGTTCTCGAGCAGGATGCGCCGCTGCAGGAAGTCCTGCACCTGGCGCACGCGCGCGGCGACGTGGTCGAGCGCCTCCTCGGTGTACGGCAAGGGCATCAGGTCGTGCAGGTGAACGCCGTCGACGCCGGTCCAGCACAGGTGATCGGACACCCACGCCGGCTGGGTCAGGTCGGCCAATGACTTCAGCCGCTGCAGGTATTGCCGATCGAGCGGGTCGACGCTGCCGATCGACAACGACACGCCGTGCAGGACGATCGGCCAGTGCTCGCGCACGCGCGCGAGATTGGCCAGCGGCGGGCCGCCCTCGACCATGTAGTTCTCGCTGAGCGCCTCGAACCAGTCCACGCGCCAATCCGAGCGCGGCGTGTGGTCGAACAGGGCGCGGTAATGCTCGACCCGCAGGCCGAGACCGTAGCCGAGGGCGGGATAGCGGGGATCGCTGCGGCTCATGGGCAGACATCAACGCGCGTCGCCACGCGGAGGCGGCCGCGTGGCGACGGGCAACTTACTTCTTGTCGTCCTTGCGGCCGTCCTTGACCTTCTCCTGCGCCGCCGCGCAGGCGGCTTCGTCGGGCTGGGTCGTCATGCCCTGGCCCTTGCAGGCGTTCTGGCCGTGGCAGGCGTTGTTGGTCGTGGCGCAGGTGCCCTGGCCCTTGCACGAGGAGGAGTGCTCGCAATTGACCTCGCCATTGGTCGTTTCCGGCTGCGCGTGCGCCGGCATCGCGGCGCCGAGCGTGAACAGGCCGGCGACGGCGGTGGCAAGGGCGATGCCGGTGAGTTTCGAGGCGTTCTTTTCCATGACGGTCTCCGTGGGATGGGCGTGCGCTGCAGACTATCGCCGTCGACCGCGGCGCCTGCAAGCGTCGCGTCGGCGCCGGTTCAGCGCCGACGGCGCGGCGCAGGCCTGGCTGGCGCCTTCGGCTTGGGTGGCGGCATCAGCGCAGCGGTTTCCAGCAGCAGGCGCCGCAGCGCGTCCGCATCGTCGAGCAGCTCGTCGGCAATCGGGTAATCCTTCGCGCCGGGATACGGCGGCCGGCGCGGCAGCTCCGGCGCGAGCGCCTCGACCGCGGCCGATGGCTTGACGAACAGGCTGTTGTCGCAGGCGAAGGCGACCACCTTGTCGTCCACGTAGAGCGCGTACTCGCCGAACATCTTGCGCTGCGTCAGGCGCTCGCCGAGACCGGCCTGTTCGCGCACGTAGTCGATGAAGTCGCTCTGGGTGGTCATGGATCGTCCGGGTAGGTGGTCGGCTCGGGAATCAGAACAGCTCGCCTTGCGGCGAAGCCGCGCGCGGTGGCGCAAAGCGCGAAACATCGAGCGCGATGTCGCGCGTCGGGTCAAGGCCGTACTTGCGGCAGGCGAGGCGGAAGCGCTGGCGGATCAACTCGGCGAACTGGCCCTCGCCGCGCATGCGCGTGCCGAAACGCGCATCGTTGTCGCGGCCGCCGCGCATCTGGCGGATCAGGCTCATCACATGCTCGGCGCGCTGCGGTGCGTGCAGGTCGAGCCACTCGCGGAACAGGTCCTTCAGCTCGTGCGGCAGGCGCAGCAGCACATAGCCGGCGTGACTAGCACCCGCGGCCGCGGCGCGTTCGAGGATCTGCTCGATCCAGCAGTCGGTCAGCATCGGGATGATCGGCGCCACCAGCACGCCAGCCGGCACGCCGGCCGCGTTCAGCGCGGCGACGGCCTCGATCCGCCGATGCGGCGCACTGGCGCGCGGTTCCAGCTTGGCCGAAAGGCGGTTGTCGAGCGAAGTCACGGACACGAACACATGCACCAGCCTGGCTTGCGCCATCGGCAGCAGCAGGTCGAGGTCGCGTTCGACCAGCGCGTTCTTGGTCACGATGGTGCAGGGGTGGCGATGCTCCAGCAGCACCTCCAGCACGCTGCGCGTGATGCGGTGCCGGCGCTCGATAGGCTGGTACGGGTCGGTATTGGCGCCGAGGTTGATCGGCGAACAGGCGTAGCCGGGCTTGCCCAATTCCTTGCGCAGCAGTTCCGCCGCGTTCGCCTTGGCGAACAGATTCGTCTCGAAGTCGATGCCGGGCGAGAGGTTCAGATAGGCGTGCGAGGGCCGCGCGTAGCAATACACGCAGCCGTGCTCGCAACCGCGGTACGGATTGACGGACTGGTCGAACGGGATGTCCGGCGAATCGTTGCGGCTGATGATCGAGCGGGCGCGCTCGAGGGTCACCTGCGTGGCCGGGCGCGGTTCCGGTTCGGGCTCGCGATGCCAGCCGTCGTCCTCGCGCGTGCGGTCGGTCGTTTCGAAGCGGCCGACCGGATTGCTCGCGGCGCCGCGGCCCTTGATGTGCCGGGGGGCATCGAGGCGGCTGGCGTCGCTGGTGTCGACCGGTTTCATCGTGCCCAGTATGCGCTCGTGCGTATCAGGGCATGCGACGTGCGGTGCGCGACGAGTTGCAACATGCGCGTGCCACAATCCCCGCGTGTTCGGAGAGTGGGCAAGGCCATGAAAGCCGGGTTCGTGCTGTTCCTGCTGTGTGCCGCAACGAGCGTATCCGCGCAAAGCGTGCTGATCGGCAAGCGTCTGGTGGCCAAGGGCGAAGACAGCGCCGCGGCACGCGGTGCCGGCGGCGCGCCGGACCGCATCGACCATATCGAGGGCGACGATTCCTCGCCGCCGATGGAGATCTGGACCTACGCTCGCAAGGAGCGCGAGGTGACCTTGTGGATCGTGAACGACCGTATCGTCCAGGCCGAGGAGCGCGAGAAACCGGCCACCGCGCAGTAGCGAAGCGGGTCAGCGCCGGCGCTGGGCGAGCAGGCGGTCGAGCTGGTTGGCGAAGGCCTGGCGGTCGCGCTGGTCGAGCGCGGGCGGGCCGCCGGTCTGCACGCCGGCACCGCGCAGGTCGGTCATGAAGTCGCGCAGCGACAGCTGCTGGCGCACGTTTTCGGCCGTGTACAGCTCGCCGCGTGGATGCAGCGCGACGGCGCCGCGTTCGACCACGCCGGCGGCCAGTGGAATATCGGCGGTGATGACGAGGTCGCCCGCTTTGATCCAGTCGAGGATCGCGTTGTCGGCGACATCGAACCCGGCCTCGACCGTGCGGCTTCTGATGAACGGCGAGCGCGGAACCGCCAGCGGCCGGTTGGCGACCAGGGTCAGCTCGACACGCTCGCGCTCGGCGGCGCGGAACAGGATGTCCTTGATCACCTTGGGGCAGGCATCCGCATCGACCCAGAGCTTCATCGATACCTCGTTTGCGTCTGCGGACGATACGGCGGCCGGCAGACCGGCGCGCCGCGTGGCGGCGTGATTCCTGCGCGCGCGGAATCGGAAGGGACGATTGCGGTCACGACAGTCGCGCGCGCGCGGTGTCGCCAGCATAGGTCGTCGATCGCGCCTGTCGAGTGCCGGAAGTCCTTGCCGAAAATGTGAACGGCAAGCACTTCCTTTACAGCGTGCGCGAGCGCATTGCGACGCCCTTGGCAGCTTTCGCGCGCGTTCTTGCGCAGACTGGCCTGCGTCTGGAACGAGGTCCGCGAACGTGCTGCAGCGTCTGATTCCCAAGGTGTTCTACGACCGGCTCGACGAAGGCTTCGAGTTCTTCGTCGACGGGCTCGGCTTCCAGGTGCTGCACCAGGAAGACGGCTTCGTCGTGGTCGAACGCGACGGTGCCAAGGTCTATCTGGTCGAGGATGCCGAGTTCGCCGCGCGCGACCGCCCGGAACTGGCGATCGAAACCGATGCGATCGGCGCGATGCACGTGGAGATCCGCGCACGCCGGCCCGATCTGCTGCACCCCGAGGCCGCCGACGTGAGAAAGACCTCGTTCGGCGCGCTGGAATTCGCCGTGCGCGACACGACCGACGTGTGCATCGTGTTCCGCCAGTGGCCTGCGGCATCCTGAGGCAGGGCCTGCGCTGCAGCGGACGGCATACAATGACGCCATGTTGCTGGAGTCCTGGTCCCGCGCTGTCGATTGGCTCAATGCGGCCGTCGTAACGCCTTTCCTGCATGCCGTCCGCCTCGACGGGCTGGCTGGCGACCCGCGTGAAATCTCCGCGGCAATCCTGATCGCCATCGCGCAGGTCGCGATCATCGCGCTGGTGTTCCGCCCGCTGGAGAGCCTCGCTCCGGCCGAGCGCTGGAGCGACCGCCGGCTGACGCGCATCGACCGCACCTACACGCTGATCATGCTGCTCGGCCTCAATCCGCTGTTTGCCTATCTGGTGCTGACGCCGCTGGTGAACTGGTTTGCAGGTGGCGCGCCGGTGGTGGTGAGCGGTGTCGAAGCGGCGTCGGGACTGGCCGCGTGGCTGCCATGGCTGCAGCAGCATCCGCTGCTCATGTTCGCGCTGTATTACGTCGTCTACGACCTTGCCTACTACTGGATGCATCGCCTGCAGCACGCGATCCCGTGGTGGTGGGCGCTGCACAGCATGCACCACAGCCAGCGCCAGATGAGCTGCTGGAGCAATGACCGCGGCAGCTATGTCGACGGTTTCCTGCAATCGATCGCGCTGGCCTCGGTCGCCATCGTCATCGGCATCGAGCCGGACCAGTTCGCGCTGTTGCTGCTGCTGTCCGAACTGGTGCAGAACTTCTCGCACGCCAATGTGCGCTTCGGCTTCGGCCGCGTGTTCGAGCGCGTATTCGTCGATCCGAAATTCCACCGTCTCCACCACATGATCGTGGACCCCGACCGACCGCATCTGCACAACTGCAACTTCGGCCAGGTGCTGTCGGTGTGGGATGGGCTGTTCGGCACCTCGCTCTACGGCGAGCCACCGCGCCCGACCGGTGTTGGCGATCCGATGGTCGACATCGACAACGAGCGCGGCCTGGTCGCGATGCAGTGGGGCGCCTTCCGCCGCTTCTGGGGCGCGCTGTGGACGCCGGCCGGATGGCGTCCGGGCGATGTCGCCTTTGCCGAGGACGGCAAGCCGGTGCCGGTCGATCATCTGGACCTGCACCAGTACCCGAACAGTGATTTCGTTCAGCGCAACCGCTGCCGGCG